>DASPSM010000080.1:0-2423 GCA_035623955.1 Planctomycetaceae bacterium | reverse complement strand
AGCGCAAAACGAGCCCGCCGGCAATGCCGACGGGCTCGTGCGACTCTCAAACGATCGCGAATCGACCGCGTTCAGATCTCCAGCTGCGTGCGGAGGTCCACCAACGCCGCCTTGGCGCGTTTGGCGTTTTCCGCCAGCCGGCCGCGCTCGCGGCCGCCGCACTGCGAAATGAACGAGTAGACGCGCTTGTAGTGCTCGTACAGGCTGACGATCTCGGGCCGCAGCTGTTCGACCGCCGCGCCTCCCGTCACCGCGTCGCTGAACCGCTGGCAATGCTCGACGAACGACTGCGTCGCGCGGAGCGCTTCGTCCGCGAAGTCCTGCCGGTCGTGCTCCATCCAGATCTGCGTGTCGCGGTAGATGTTGTCGGCCGCGGCCGACAGCGCGTACGCCGATTCGCTGATCCGCCGCCCGTCGAATTGCTGGTCATAAAGCTGCAGCGCCTGGGCCATCGAACCCATCCCCTCCTCGATGCGGTTGAGCACGCGTCGGGCCGGTTCGCTGTTCATCGGGCGGAAGGTGCGATTGAACTGCCGCCAGGAGACCGAGACGTTGTGGAACGATTGCGCGAGGTCGGCCTGCGACGCGTTGTTGTTCGCGTCCTGGGCAAACTGCTCGCACAGGCCGTAAAACTCGCCGGCCGTGGCCAGCGCCGACCGCGAGTCGGGCAGCTCCATCACGAGCCGCAGCGGTGCGCGGGTGAAATACTCATCGACGTCCCGCTTGACCGCCTCCATCATGTAAGCGACGTTGCTCGTGTCGTTCTGCGCCGGCATCCGCAACAAATCGGCGATCTCGCGGTTTGAGTGGTGGATGCGGAATACGGTCCGCTCGAGGGCGTGATTGGTATCGACCTCGCGAATTTTCCGCGCCAGCGGATGCCACAGGTCGAGATACTCCTTGAACTCGCCGGCGACGGCCGCCGGATCGTTTTCGGAGTCGACCAGGTCCGAGACCATTTGGGCCTCGGACTGCGTGCGGCGGGCCATTCCGGTCAATTCCCGGCGCAACTGCGGATCGACCATCTCGACCTCGACATCTTGCCCCAACCCCTGCAGCTTGTCGACAAGGGCCGCCGTCGCGCGGAGCAGCTCGTGCTGATCGAGGTGCGGCTTGATCTTGAAGATCTCGCTCAATTTCCGATCCAGGTTGTCGATGACGTCGACGCGCCGGAGCGCGGGGCTCTGATTGATTTCGGGAATCCGACGCAATTTGTACGAAATCGCCTGCCAGTCCCGGTCGAAGGCCTCGTAGTCGGCGCACAGCACGCCGACTCGCTCGGCCCGCCGGCAGCTTTCGGCGAGGACCTGCGCCCGCGCGCTGAACTCGATCACGTCGTGCAGCACGATGCGGACTCCGCGCATCTGGTCGACGTCGTTATTGAGCCCCACCTGCAGGGCGTCGGCCTCCTGGGCGATGCGATCGAAGATCTTGCGGACGAGATCGAGCGCCTCGGGCGACTCGACGACCGCGGGCGCTTCCGCTCCGTAGTAGCGACGGTCGGGGCCGCGATCGAAGCCGCTCTTGTCGAAATCGAGGAAGTCGCGCTTCAACTCGCGGTAGAGCTTGGTGCGACGCTCGACGGCGGCCGGATCGGGCTGACCGTACTCGCGTTCGTCCAGCCGGCGCTCGCGGTTGATGTCGCGATCGACCAGCCGCTGCTCGCGATCGACGTCGCGGCGGCGCTGATCGATCAAGTCGCGCGGGTCGTCCTGAGCCCAGATCATGCTGCCGGCCGCAAGCAGCGGCGCCGCTGCCAGGCCGACGAGGGCAAGTCCCCGCGCCGTCCGTCGCGCGCGGATGGATGAAAAGTCCTTTCGACCTAAGCCGTGCACCACGTCAAGACTCCTTTCTGGTGATTGATGGCTCGCGATTCCCGATCTCGCGCCGGATCGCGATGCGACCCCAAGCGCCGGGCGATTCTGGGTCTGGCCCCCTCGAGGCGGATTCGTAACCACCCTCTCCCGGTCCGCCGGGAGAGGGCCGGAGGTGAGGGCGGCTTTTGAAAATCGTGCAGAAAGCCAAAGGAGCCCTCACCCTCCCCTCTCCCATCGGAATGGCAGAGGGTTTCGAAACTGGCCCCTGATGCCGGGGCGTTTCGCCAAGAGATTTCCAAATTCAAGTAAACGGCTCGCGCGGATTCGGCGGTCGTGCTGGCCCGCCCGCCTTCCGCGCAATTTTTACCCCCGCAGCGGCGGAAAACCGCGTCTGGGGGCGGCTTTATAATGAAGGAACTGCAATCCGTCGAGACGAACGCTCTTCACCGAACGCCACGCGCCGCCGAAACGACGCCCTTCGCCTTCGCTAGCAAGCACCTTGCCGGATCGGATCTCGGGCAGACGTCTGACCCGAGCGTGGCGCAGTGTCTCAAAGTCCCATCGTGCAAAGAGGTTGGGAGCCAAGCTCTCTTGCCGCGTTCGTCC
>DASPSM010000066.1:0-7224 GCA_035623955.1 Planctomycetaceae bacterium | reverse complement strand
TTACAGCGGCGGGACCGCAACGGATTTTCACCGTTTTCCCTATTCTCCACCCCCGACGCCAAGTCGGAGGCGACACCCACGTCGGCCGCCATCGTAACATGGGAGCGCTAGGTGTCAACTCATGAAGTCGACCGCTGG
Organism: Planctomycetaceae bacterium; assembly: GCA_035623955.1. Classification (GTDB taxonomy): domain Bacteria; phylum Planctomycetota; class Planctomycetia; order Planctomycetales; family Planctomycetaceae; genus DASPSM01. The sequence goes on along the minus strand of DASPSM010000066.1, from coordinate 7,086 downwards.
TTTAGCGCGCCCGAGGGTGCGAGGTCGGACCAGATTGGCTGGCGTGAAGGAGGCTGACGTGACATCGAACAACGTCGTAAAAGTCGCCGTCCTGGATGATTATCAAAACGTGGCGCTCGAGATGGCCGATTGGTCGCCGCTCGCGGGGCGTGCCGCGATCACGGTCTTCAACGATCATTTGTCGCAACTCGACGCAGTCGTCGAGCGGCTGTTGCCGTTCGATGTGGTCTGCGTGATGCGCGAGCGGACGCCCCTGTCGCGAGCCGTGATCGAGCGTTTGCCGCGGCTGAAACTGATCGCGTCGACGGGCGCTCGCAACGCGTCGATCGACGTCGACGCCGCGGCCGAGCGCGGCATCGTCGTGATGCACACGGGATACGACAGCCGAGCCGCCATTGAGCTGACCTGGGCACTGATTCTGGCAAGCGCCCGTCACGTCGTGTCGGAAAACGCCAATTTGCGGGCCGGCGGTTGGCAGCGCACGCTGGGCGACCTCGTTTCCGGGAAGACGCTTGGCGTTCTCGGCCTCGGCCGGATCGGGTCGGAAGTCGCCCGCATCGGCCTGGCGTTCGGCATGAACGTGATCGCGTGGAGCCAGAATCTGACGGCCGAGAAAGCGCAAGCCTGCGGAGCGCGGCTCGTCTCCAAAGAGGAACTCTTCCGCGACGCCGACGTCCTGACGATCCACCTTGTGCTGAGTGCGAGAACGAAGGGTTTAATCGGAGCGGCCGAGCTGCGGACCATGAAGCCGTCGGCCCGCCTCGTTAACACGTCGCGCGGGCCGATCGTCGACGAGCCCGCGCTGATCGAGGCCTTGCGTGAACGTCGGATCGCAGGGGCAGCGCTCGACGTCTTCGACGTCGAACCGTTGCCCAACGATCACCCGTTTCGTTCGCTCGATAACGTCCTGTGCACGCCGCATATCGGCTACGTGGCGCGGGACCTTTATCGAACCTTCTACGGCGATACGGTCAAAAACATCGCGCAATGGCTGGCCCAACAGGCGTGAGGGGTCGTCCGCGGGTCAATTCAAGAATTCGCCCGCCGATTGAGGAGTTTTTCGTTCACGACGCGAACCGACGCTGTCAGGGCCGCCCGTCGCAAACGGTCGTTGATGGCGCGGCCGAGCCCCGTTTCGGGGACCAGACGCGCCACGATCGCCTTGAAGCCGCGCGCGTCGAGCCGGCGCATCGCGGCAAACAGATTGGCGGCCGCCTCGGCGAGATCGCCCCGCTCGGAAAGGACCTCGACCGCGGCATAGCGTTCGTCTCCGGGCTGGGCGGTGAGCGTCAGCAATCCGCACTGCTCGGGGCTCGACAGAGTCTGTGCGGCGTCGGCGATCACAAGTCGCGTGCGCGTGGCGTAGTGCCGGAGCGAGCAACCCGGCGAGGGCTGCGGTTGATTCTCGTCGGAGGTCGCTTCAGCCACTCGGATCGGGCCGATCACGGCTTCGAGGGCTTCGAGGGCCAATCCGCCCGGTCGCAAGAGAGCCGGCTCGTCGCCCGAGACCTCGACGATCGTCGATTCCACTCCGACCGTGCAGGGGCCGCCGTCGAGAATGTAATCGATGCGTTCGCCCAACTGCTCGGCAACGTGCTGGGCGGTCGTTGGGCTGACGTGGCCGAACAGGTTGGCGCTCGGGGCCGCGATCGGCACGTTCGCGCGCAACAGCAGATCGAGCGCCGACGGATGCGAGGGCATCCGCACGCCCACCGTCTCGAGGCCGGCCGTCGCCAGATAGGGAATGCGATCGCACTTGGGCAGCACAAGCGTCAGCGGTCCGGGCCAGAACGCGTCGATCAGCCGACGGGCCAGCGGCGTGACGGTGGCAGCCACGTTCCGCACCCAGGCCGGCGCTCCGACATGGACGATCAACGGATCGAACTGTGGCCGCTCTTTGACCTCGAAAATCCTGCCGACGGCCCGCACGTCATAGGCATTGGCCCCCAGTCCGTAGACGGTCTCGGTCGCAAACGCCACCAGCCCGCCCCCGGTGATGAGCGAGGCGGCGCGATCGATATCGGTGCCGATGGGGGCGGTCATGCGTGGTGTTTCAATGATGTTCTTGAGCTCAATCAACCGCGCTCCGCGCGGGCCCCCTCACCCCCAGCCCCTCTCCCCGTCTCGTCGGCGTTCGCCGCTTCGGCGAAAACTGGCGGCGCGAACGCAAAGCGGGGAGAAGGGAGAAGATCTGTGCCCGATGACTCCTTGCTCAAGCCGCGCCGCTGCTGGCACTCTTCCCCCCTCTCCTCTCGCGGGAGAGGGGTTGGGGGTGAGGGGCCGGGCGCCAAAGGGCCTATTGGATCGGCCCGTTTCTTGACGCTCCAATGATAATGTGTGAGGCTGCTAGGCGAGGTCGCTGATGCCCAAATTCTCGATCGTTGTCCCCGCCAGGAACGAAGAAAAATTCCTCCCGGCGTGCCTGGAATCGATTGCCGCCGCCAGCGCGCCTTATCCCGGTGAGGTCGAGATCATTGCTTCGATCAACCGCTGCACCGACCGGACGGAAGAGATCGCCCGCGCGGCGGGGGCGAAGATCGTCCACGAAGACGCGCGCAACATCGCCCGCGTTCGCAACGCGGCGGCGCACGCGGCCACCGGCGAGATTCTGGTCACCATCGATGCCGACAGCCGCATGAGCCGCGGCATGCTCCGCACCATCGACCGCTTGCTGGCCAGCGGCAAATACATCGGCGGTGGCGTGATGGTCTATCCCGAGCGCTACTCGCTGGGGATCTTCGCGACCGGCCTGATTGTCCTGTTGCCGATCATGCTGCGGCACCGGGTGTCGGGCGGGCTGTTCTGGTGCTTTCGCGAGGATTTCCTGGCGGTCGGCGGCTTCGATGAGCGCTGGATGAGCGTCGAAGATCTCGACTTTGCCCATCGCCTGAAAGCTTATGGCAAGCAGAAGGGAAAGCCATTCAAGACGATCTTCAAGGACCACATCGTCACGTCGTGCCGCAAGTTCGACGAGTTCGGCGACTGGTACCTGGTGCTGAATCCCCGTTTCGTGCGGCGGATTTTTTCGGGGCGATCGCAAAAGGACGCCGACCAGTTTTATTATGACGTGCAGCGGTGAGCGAGCCGACGATTGGAAAGCGCGTGGGTGGCTGGGGCGGAACCGTCTGCGGTTCGCCCCCAGAATGTCGAAAACTGGGGGCGGCGAAGACGCCGACCCCAGCCACCCGTCCGGCAAATGCGGGAGCGGGGAGCGTCATGACCGCGGGGATCAGTAGGGCAGGCTGTGCCTGCCGGATTTATAACGCGGTCGGCAGGCACAGCCTGCCCTGCGCAATATGAGCCGCGGATGAGCACTGATTCGACAAGCACGGTTCAAGCCGCCAAGGAGGCGGAGCCGATTGAATTCGCAGCGGCCGACGGCACGGCCCTTTCCGGACGGTTCTTCGCCCCAACGGGCACGCCGCGGTCCAACCCCGTGTTGATCTGCGCCGCGACGGATGTCCCCCAGCGCTTTTACGGAGCGTTCGCCCGGTGGCTCGCCCAGCAGGGGATCGGCGTCTTGACCTTCGACTACCGCGGAATTGGGGCCTCGCTGCGGGAATCGCACGTTCGGCACTCTGCCGCCCGCAAGCAGGATTGGGGCGAGTTGGACATGCCGGCCGCCCTCGAGTGCCTCAAAGAGCGCACGGGGGCAGAGTTGGTCGACCTCGTCGGTCACAGCGCCGGTGCGCAGTTGGCGGGGCTGATGCCCAACTACGGCTCGATCCGCCGCGTGCTGATGGTCGCGGGCTCGAGTGGATACGTCTGGGGCCTGCGATTCCCGTATTCGCTCCTGGCCTATGCGTACTTGCGGTTCTACTTGCCGGCGACGGCCCGGAGCTTGGGATACTCGCCGGGCCGAGCCATCGGTATGGGAGAAGATCTGCCGGCCGGCGTCGCGCGGCAGTGGTCGCGCTGGTGCCTGCGCCCCGGCTACGTCGCGAACGAGTTCGGCCGCGGTGTCACGCGACACTATTACGACGAGTTTCGCGCGCCGATCCTGTCGCTCTACGCCAGCGACGACTCGATCGCCACGACGGCGAACGTCGAAGACCTGCTGCGGCTCTTTCCGCAGGCCCCGAAGCAGACGCTGTGCCTCGAACCGACCCGGTTCAACGTCCCGAGTTTCGGTCACGTCGAATTCTTCCGGGCGAACCGGTCTGCCGCGTGGCCGATTGCGCTCGACTGGCTCGTCGAGGGGAAGAGCCCGTGATGAAGAAACCCTCGCCCCATTCCGATGGGGAGAGGGAAGGGTGAGGGGTCTTAGCGAATGACGAAGCACGAATGTCGAAAGAATGACGGAATGACCTCAGCCCGAAGGAAGCACGCTTGCGCCATTGGGTCATTCGTACTTCGTGCTTCTTTCGGCATTCGTGCTTCGTGCTTTGGAGGGCCCTCACCCCGACCCTCTCCCATCGGAATGGGAGAGGGTGAAATCAGCGGCGGCCGCGTGGGTCACTTCTTCCGCTTGTACTCGAACACGACGGTGCCGGCCGGCTTGCCGTTGTCCCAGTTGACCCACGTCGTCTTGAAGTTGTCTTTGTCGATGAACGTGTAGGTCACGCTGTGCATGTGGCTGTCGTTGATCGATTTCATGTTGCCGCCCCGCACGAATTTGAACGCCACGTCTTTTCCCTCGACCTTGTCTGGCGCCTTCATCTCAGGCTGGTTGCCCTCGGCGCAGTAGTGGGTGAGCACGATATCGTCGCCGTCGGGATGGATCATATTGATCATTTCGTGCGGCGTGCCGGGCATCATCGTCTCCTCGACGGCCGAGCCGGCCGAGGTCACCTTGAAGACGGCCCCGAGGTGCGCTGCTGCATGTTCCGCTTTGTCGGGCACGCTGACCCATTCCCCGGCGAGTTCCTTGAATCGCTCGAAGGCAGGCGAGTCGGTCTTGGCCGCCTTGTGGTGCTTTTCGCCGGCGGTTGCAATTCCGGCGAGGGCCAGCGTCAGCACAGCAAAACCGGCGGTCGCGGCTGTCTTTAACATTGAAGTGACTCCTCGATTGAGCTGATCGGGACGGGGAAAAAGTTTTTGGCAACAACATCACGATGCAGCGCGGCCGACCGAAGTTCAAGCACCAACCGTTGCGGCCGCATTAGGACGACCCCAATACACAATCGCGCTCAGGAAGAAGCCGAGCACGAAGAACAAAAACCGCCCCAGAGCGCAAAGGTCTGACCAGGGGGCCGGCGTCGTAAAAACGAGCACGCCCAAGATCGGAAAGACGATTGCCGTGCTGGCTCCCACGATGCGGGCCAGAATCGTGTCGCGCGGATACAAGATTCCAAAGATCACCGCCACGAAGTAGCCCGCGGTGAATTTGACGGCACTCAGGATGTATTGCAGCTCGATTTCGCCGTCCCCCGCCGGAAACCTGCCTGCTTCAGCACAATTGAGCAAGGCGAGAATGTGAAAGTTCTCCAGCGCGTCGAGCAACGCTGCCAACAACAGCGAGCCAATCATCACGTTGATCGCAAGCGGATCGGCCTTGCCGCGCCGTTCGATGGCAAAGAACAGAAAGAATCCCGAGTAGGCCAGGAGAAACAGATTGTCGAGCGAGAACGCAATTCGCAGGCTGGTCGCCTGCTGAACGAGCTTTTCAGAGTATTCCTTCGGCGGATGGATGAACTCGAAAAACTCCTGCGTTACGCCGGTCGAAAAGGCCAAGACGGCCATCGCCGCAGCCAAGAGGCCGGCCACAATTCCGAAAACGACGATCCAGCGCTCGGGTCGCATTGGGTTTGCTTCTTTGTAGGGCAGGCTGTAACTCGCTACGAGAGCTCGGTACTCCAGATCTCTTCGCCATTCGAATCGAACAGCCGGATGGTCGTCTCGCCAGGTTGCCGTGCCGAAATCCAGACTCGCGGGCGTCCGTTGAAATCCTTGATGATGAGCCCCACGGAGTGGTCTTGATCGACGCCGGCAGAAAATAGAGCGTCTCCGTCGGGCGCGTGAAGTGTGACGAATGGTTTCTCGTTCTCGATCTTCAGGGTGATTCGCGGACAGCTCCTTTCGTCCAGGAGGAGAAGCTGAGGTTCATCATTCCAGCGAGCTGTGAGAATTGCGCGATCGCGACCCCGAGAGTCCACCAAACGAAACTGGCGGGCGACGATTTCGTCGGCGATTGGTTTTTCCTGCGGATCCACTACCTTACTCCGTTCGTTTCGTGCCTTAGTTTCTATTTGGCGATGTTGACAGGTGGCTGGGGTCGAGCCGCAGGCGAGCCCCCAGTCTGCGGGCGCTGGGGGCGGCGAGGACGCCGACCCCAGCCACCCTGAGAGTACGCGACAGGGAACATATTACATCCGAGCCAGCGCCGGCGGCCGCCGTTTGGTCCAGGGCCGCGCCTGCTCCAGCTGAGCGGCGAGGCGCAGCAGCGTCGCTTCGTCCGTGTGGCGGCCGTAGAAGTGGCTGCCGATCGGCAGGCCGTCCGCGTTCCAATACAGCGGCACCGACATGGCGGGCTGGCCCGTCGCGTTGGCTAGCGGCGTGAAGGGGACGTACGTGTTGAGCTCGGCAATCAGCTTGTCGAGCGGCCACGTCTGATCCAGCTCGCCGATCTTGACCGGTGGCCGCCCGAGCGTGGCCGTCAATAAGACGTCGTACTTCGTCAGGAATTTCACCATCGCGAGGTTCGCCTGCTGCGCGATGCCGGTCCAGACCATGCTCACGTCCGACGGATCGTACTTGGCGTCCATCTCGATGAGTTTTTGTGTCCAAGGCTCGAACGCCGCCGCCGTGACCTTGCCGCCGGAGAGTTTTTTGGCCGTCTTCGCGGCCCGGCCGGCGACCGCCGCCCACAACACGAGAAACGACTCGCCGAAAGCCCGGCCGTCGAACTGCGGGGCGGCTTCCTCGACCGAATGCCCCAGTTCCTCGCAGAGCCTGGCGGTCGACGTGACGGCCTGGGCACAATCAGGATGCACCGGCCTTCCGGCGAAATCTTTTGTGGTGAACGCGATTCGCAGGCGGCCCGGCGGCGCCCCGACCTCCTGTGCGTAGGGGCGTTTTGGCGGCGGGGCGAACCAGCGCTCTCCGGTGGTCGGCCCGCGCGTCGCATCGAGCAGGGCCGCGCTGTCG
>DASPSM010000053.1:0-8734 GCA_035623955.1 Planctomycetaceae bacterium | reverse complement strand
CATGGCGAGTTGCCGGCCGAGCTTGAAGCACTCGTCGATGCGGGCTACCTCAAATCGATCCCGGCCGACCCGTTCGGCAAGGGCGAGCCATTCCGCTACCGGCGCGCGGCAAATCCCGCCGATGGCGGCCTGCTGTGGAGCGTCTGGACCGACGGCATCGACCAGGATGGAAAAGTCAGCGTCGACGCCCAGCCCAACGACAGCCCCGGCGTCAGCGTCGGCGACAAATGCTTTGCGATACGCGTGCCGGCGGCGGACAAGCAGCGTTCATGCGCGCCTGCAAAGCCATCGGCCAAACCATGACTGCAGCATCAGCCTAACGCGTCATCGCAATGCTCGACGCAAGCCAAAGACTTCTCCGCGCTACGCGAACAACAAAAAGTGTGAAACAATCCCTTTGACTTAAGGAGACGAACCCCAATGATCGCAACTCGGAAATTACTGGTCGCCGCGCTGTGTGCCGTGCTTTGTTGCGGAGTTTCCGCGCAGGCGAACGAGAGCCCGCCGGCTGCCAGGTCCACTCACGCGTCGCTTGCCGGCAATTGGTTGGGGACCTTGAAAGTCGGCGCCATCAGCCTGCGGCTGGCCGTGGCCGTGACCGCCAAGCCAGACGGCTCGTATTCCGGGACTCTCAATAGCCTCGATCAAGACGCCGTGGCGCATCCGGTCGACGAGGTGACGCTCAAGGACAAGTCGGTGCACATCGCATTCAAGAAACTCGGACTCGCCATCGATGGTGCTTTAAACGAGACTGGCACGCAGATCGTCGGAAAATTCAAACAGGGCCCTCTCACGTTGCCGTTCACGCTGACGAAATCGGACAAGCCGCCAGAAGCGCGCAAGCGGCCGCAAGAGCCACATCCGCCGTTCCCGTATCGTGCCGAGGAAGTCGCGTACGAGAACAAGGCGGGCCATGCCAAATTCACGGGGACGTTAACGATTCCCCGCGGGCCGGGGCGCTTTCCGGCCGTCCTGCTCATCACCGGTTCCGGTCAACAGAACCGAGACGAGGAGATCCTGGGGCATCGCCCCTTTTTCGTGCTCGCGGATTACCTGACGCGGCACGGCATCGCTGTGCTCCGCGTGGACGACCGAGGAGTCGGCGGATCGACTGGCGATGTTAAGAACGCGACGACCGAAGACTTTGCCGGCGATGCGTTGGCCGGTGTTGCCTACCTTCGGACGCGAACAGACATCGACCCGCAAAAGATTGGGTTAATCGGACATAGCGAAGGAGGCGAGATTGCGCCGATGGTGGCCAACCGCTCGAACGACGTAGCGTTTATCGTGCTGCTCGCGGGCCCCGGACTGCCGGGCGACCAGATCGTTCTCGCGCAGGCAGAATTCCTGATGAAGCAAATTGGAGCCTCCGATTCGCTCGTGGCGCGGACCCGAGCGTTTCAGAAAAAACTCTACGCCGCGATAAAAGAAGAGCATGATCCTGCGCAACTCGCGAAAAAGATCAAGGCCGCACACACCGAGTTCCAGGCCTCGCTGCCCCCCGCGGAAAAGGACCTGGCCGGTGCTGGACAGGATTCGGCCGAGCTCAGCGTCAAGGTGCTTGGCTCGCCGTGGTTTCGCTTTTTCCTGTCTTACGATCCGCGTCCGGCGCTGTCGCGCGTGAAATGCCCGGTGCTGGCCCTGATCGGCGAAAAGGACATGCAGGTCCCGCCCAAGGCCAACATCCCCGAGCTCGAGAAAGCGCTGCGCGCGGGGGGCAACAAAGACTTTACCGTCCGCGAGCTTCCGCATCTGAATCACTTGTTTCAGACGTGCGAGAACGGCAGCGTGACCGAATACGCCAAGATCGAAGAGACGTTTTGCCCAACGGCTCTCGAGCTGATTGCCAAATGGATCCAGGAGCACACGTCTGGCAATCCGTCTAGTGGTCACGCCGCACGACCTTAAGTCCGCGCTTGCGTTAACAATTTGTGAGTTTGCGGCCCGGAACTCGATTCGGGCCGCAAGCGACCTGGAGTGGGCTCGGGTCGAGCGGTAAAATACCGTTGGGGCGCCACGCTTGAGCCGCCGGAACCGAGCGGGCCTCCAGAGTGTTAGTTTTTTCTCATCTGTGCGACGCGGGCCAATTCGAGGAGTTGGGCGAGCCGATGAATCGAGCCAAGGTGGCCCGTGATCCGGCGGCCGATCCACGGGCGCGTTTTGCACGGCGCCCAGCCTCTCAGGCTTGGGAGGCGATCGCCGCTGAGAACCGCGCGCCCAACACCGCCTGGGTCTGGTTCAAGCCGCCAGCTGTTCCCAGCGGTTTGATTCTCAGGCTCGCGCCCGAGGCCTTCCAACCGAACACGCCGACGTCTCTATGGACGATGCGGCAACTGCTGACGGCGACCGACGTCGATCCCGCAGCCGTGGTCATGTGGCGGGTCAATGGCGCGGCCTTTCCGGCGGCGGGCGGAACGAACCCGCTGCTTGATCTCCCGGTTCCGGCGCCTGTTCCGGGCGCCGATCCAAACATCGTGGTGACTGTCGCTCTGCCCGCTGGGCCTCCCGTGTTTCCTCCCGGAGTCGGCGCGCCCGGAACGAGCATGGCCGCCGGTTCCAATGGAAATCTCGCCGGCGCAGCGCTGCCTGTCCCGGGTTTTGCCGCTGGACAAGCGATGCCGACGGCATTGCCCGCGGTGCCCGTCGTTCCGGCAGCGAACGGACCAGTTGCCTTGCCGCCCGCTGGTCTGCCGATGGGACGCAACCGCAAGCACGAGCCGGTCATTCCCGCGCCGGCACACCTTCTGGAAGCCTACGAACACGTTGAACAAGATTGGCGGGCCTGCCAGGAAGCTGAAAAAGATCTGGCCCGGCTGCGACAGCAATGTCTGGACATGATGAGTCGGCTCAAGGCCCTCAATCGGGACCTGACGGGCCCTGAACGCATCCACTCGACCAACCAGGAGAAAAAGGACTGGCTGCATGCCCGCCGGATGCTGCGGGACTGCTCAAACCGTCTTTGGAAATGCGTCAAAGCGCACGACATCGGCTACACCAGCTCCGCCGGGCAGCGGCGGTGGTATGAGGAGACGTTCGAAAAGTACATTGCTCCGCGCCGGTATTTCGAGGGTTTTCAGGACGCCGACCGAGCGTTCGGCACCTACCGCAAGATCCTCACGACGTTGCACATCGAAATGAGCAACTCCTTATCGATCGCGCAGCTCGACGGCGAACGTCGGGCACAGCAGATCCTGGCACGGATCGCCGAGAAGATTCGCGAAGCAGGCAATCGCAAGAACTTCCTGGGCGTGATTCTCGATTCTTAAGCGAACCGGCCGTCGGTTGGCGAGGCGAGGCGGCGACCAGTGCAGGGGCGGTTCACGCTTCGCGGATAAAGCCGTGGCGCGGGCCGGCGTAGTCGCTGGTGATCACGCGTGACCGGAACGGCGCAACTCGCTTCACGCGGTAGCGCCTGCAATTGTGAACGATCCAATCGCCCGGCGCTAAGTCGACGAGTCGCTTGTGGCTCTCGTGGGCACGCCAGTGGGGCGAGCGTCCGTCCTCGTTGACCGGAACGATCAGTTGATGGGTCGTTCGAGTTTTCAGCGTTTCCAGCTCAAATTCCAACGAGTACACCAGGCTGCGCATCGTGCACCAAAACAAACACCGCCGGTCGATCCAGACAGAACACCCACGTCGCGCCCATTCTCAGAACCGGTGCAACGCGGCGGAGCGATTCCTAAACCGCTCGATCAGCGTGTGCGACTCCTCACCCCAAAATCTGAGTCGCACGAACATTGTGGACGGGCCGCATCGGGAAATCAAGAAACTAATCGGGCATCGGCGGGCCCCCACATTGCCACGTCTTAACAATTGCGCGAAGGGGGCGGCCGCTGCCCGTTTATTGGAAGCCCGGTTCCTGCGAGATTTTTGCGTTTTGTGAAATTCGCGTGTGGCGGCACGCGTTCAGTGAAAGCACCGCTCGGTCCTGATAGAACGGTATCTGACGCGAGCGTACGTAAATCCGAGCGGCGCGCCTTGGATCCGAGTTCCGACTCAAACGCTCCACCGGGAGGTAGCGATCATGCAGGGAACGGCTGCTTTTGGGGGGCGACTCTTGTCGGCAGCCTTCGTGCTCGTTGCGGCAGGCGGCGTCGCCTGGTGCGCACCGCCTCGGACGGCGGGCCCCAGCGAGAAGGGCTTTGTGCTGCCCAATGGCTGGGTACTGACACCGGCCGGCCGCCACGTCGAATTGACCGACTTGCCCCTCAACATCCTTCCCTTGTCCGACAACCGTCGCGTGCTTGTCGGAACGGACGGCTATAACCGCCACCAGCTGTCCTTGATCGAGCTGACGCAGGAAAAGGAACTGGCGAGCGAAAGCGTCCCAGAGAGCTGGTTTGGGTTGGCGCTGTCGCCGAATCACGACCGCGCCTGGTGGTCGGGTGGAGGGAGCAATCGCATCTTCGAGTACGCGATCGGCGGAAATGGCCTCACGCGTCAACCGTTTGATCCGGCACTCAAAGCCCAGCGCCCGAGCGGCGAACGCGACAAGCTGCATCATTTCCGCAGCGGCCTGCTGTTGGATCCGGCTTCGCAAACGCTCTATTCCCTCGACATCAACGCCGGCCACATTGACGCGATTGATCTGAAGAGCGGCAAAGTGGCGAAAACGGGTGCCTGCGGCGGGCGGCCGTACGATATCGTCCTCTCGCACAACCGGGCACTGCTCTTTGTTTCGGACTGGTCGGGGCGAACCGTGCTGGCGGTGCGGCCCGACGATCTGCGTGTAATCTCGCGGATTGCAGTCGGCGAGCATCCCAACCAGATCGTCCTGCATCCCAAGGATGACCGGCTCTTCGTGGCGTGTGCCTCGACCAACAACGTTTCGGTCATCGACACGCGCGGAGGAACAGTCACCGAAACGATCTACACGCCGCTGTTCCCGAAGTCGCCAGAAGGGAGCACGCCCGACGGTCTGGCGATCACGCCCGACGGGCAGACCCTCTTCGTCGCCAATGCCGACAACAATTGCGTGGCGTTGATCGATATCAGCCAGCCGAGCCGCAGCCAGGTGAAAGGCTTTATTCCCACCGGTTGGTATCCGACGGCCGTCGCGGTCACGCCGGATGGCAAGAACCTGCTTGTGGGCGTCGGGAAGGGGCTGCAAACGCATCCCAATGCCGCCGGACAATCTCTCGACGCCAATCAAAAAGCCCAGCAGGCGGCCGGAACCTTGCGCGTCCCGTATCGATACATTGGGAACACCCTGTCGGGCGCGCTCTCGATCGTTCCGATACCCGACGAAGCCCAACTGGCGAAATACACGGCACAGGTCTACGCCAACTGCCCTTATTCGGACAAGCTGCTGGCTGAAACGCCGACCGATTTGAAGACGGTGATTCCCAGTCGCGTCGGAGATCCCTGCCCGATCCGCCACGTGATTTACATCATCAAAGAGAACCGAACCTACGATCAGGTATTCGGCGACGTCAAGGAAGGGAACGGCGATCCCAGCCTGGTGATGTTTGGCGAAAAGGTGACGCCCAATCATCACAAGCTCGCCCGGGAATTCGTCCTGCTCGACAACCTGTATTGCAACGGTCAGGTCTCGCGCGACGGGCATCCCTGGTCGACGATGGCCTACAACACCGACTACACGGCCCGCGACTGGCACCTCACTTACTCACGCCGCGCCGGAGTGGACGACGACGATGAAGGCAACCTGAACAAAGCTCCTTCGGGCTACATCTGGGATGCGTGCGCCCGGGCCGGGCTTTCCTATCGCAGCTATGGGGAATACGGCCGTCGCGTCAGCCAGCCGGACGGCCGTTTCGTCATGGACGGCGCCGTTCCCGGATTGATCGGCCATATGTGTGCCAGCTACGGCATCTCGAGGGTCCCCAACCGGAAGCAGCGCGACACCTCCAACGTCGACATCTTTCTGAACGAATTCCGAGACTTCGAGCGGCAAGGCAAATTGCCCAGCCTGATGGTGATGAGTTTGGGGGAGGACCATACCACCGGCACGCGGCCCGGGACATTCACGCCCGCCGCCTGCGTCGCCTGCAACGATGTGGCGCTCGGCAAACTGATCGATGGCGTCAGCCATAGCAAGTCGTGGCCCGAGACGGCGATCTTTGTGATCGAGGATGACGCACAAAACGGTCCCGACCACGTCGACGCGCATCGCACCGTCGGATTGGTTATCAGCCCGTACGTGAAGCGCCGAGCGGTCGACAGCACTCAGTACAGCACCGTCAGTATGGTCCGCACCATCGAGCTGATTTTGGGTTTGCCGCCGTTGAGCCAGTACGACGCAGCGGCCCGGCCGATGTACGGCTCCTTCACCGACCGCCCCGATCTCACCGCCTACGAAGGCGTGCCGGCAATGGTCGACGTGAATGCCGTCAACACCGAGCTTGCCTACGGCGCGGACCGCTCGATGAAGATGGACTTCAGCGAATACGACCGGATCAACGACTTCGAGCTGAATGAAATCCTTTGGCGATCGATCAAAGGCGTGAACGCGCCTTTGCCGGCGCCCGTTCGGCGTGCCATTGCGGATCGACCCGCCAGCCGCATGAATTGAGACGGCGGGTGTGGCGCTCAAATAAAACAACAGCCATCGGCAAGGCCACCGATGGCCGTTGTCGCGCAATCCGTATCTGCGACCTCAGTGACGCTTGCTCCTAGGTCTCCTGATCCAACTCCGTAGCACAACTACAGGGTTGGGTTCTACTGGTTCGGCGTGCTGCTCGCGGACGGGTTCGGTGCCGCGGGCGGCGGCGGAGAATTAGGACTGTTCGGATTGGCGGCAGGTCCCTGCTGGCCTGTCGTAGGCTGCGCCGTCGTGCCGGGAGCGTACGTCGGAGTCGCTCCGCCGTCATACGTCGTTCCGTTGTACCCGCCGGGCGGCATCGGAGCTGACGGCGCATAGCCGGAAGTCGTCGAACTGTAGCCGCCTGCACTCATCGGAGGCGCTTGGTTTGCGTACATCGGCTGTCCATTCGGGGCATAGGTGTAGGTGTTGCCGTAGCCGTTGCCGTACGTATAGGTGGGACCACCGTAGTAGTACCCGTTGTAGGCAGAGACACCGCATGCCCCGCCAGCACAGCCGCCGTATCCAGCGCCGCATCCTCCTCCGCATCCGCCGTACGCTATTCCACATCCGCAGCCACCACATCCCCCATATGCGTAGCCGCCGCAACCGCCACATCCTCCATATCCCCACCCGCCACAACATCTGCCGCGCCAGTGGCGCGCCTGCGCGGTTTGACCCGTGGCGATGACCGTCACTCCAATGGCCAATAGCAACAGTCCCGCTTTCATCCGTGGATGCAGTTGCATGCTCAGTTCTCCTGTCAAAGACTCGAACCTCTGAAAACGAACCGACGCCTTCCTATTTCCGTTCACGCTCATTGCGTTCCGGCGCTGGGCGTGCCGCTGGTGCCCGGACCCCTCGGTCGGGTTGCGGTGGTCGTGGGATATTGGCTCTGCCCGGCCTTTCCTGCCGGACATTTGGACCTTTGGGGCCTTCTCGGCGTTCTTCGACTCGCGGCTCTCCGTGGCCTGGCTCGCCTTTGAAGCGCAAAGTTCGCGGAGCGCGGGGTGCCTCAGCGATGCCGGGACCTTCTCGTCGCTCCGGCTTCGGGCCAGGACGCTGGCCGGGCCGTTCCTCCGGTCGAACTCCCGGTCGTTCCTCCGATCGCGGAACACGGCCCTCGGGCACTCTCTCACCCGGCCGTCGCTCGACTTGTCGCTCCACGTTGTTGGCACGCTCCAGCCGTCTGCGCTCGGTGACGAGATTGCGGCGGAACTCGTTTTGTTGTCTCAGGTCACGGCGATCGACTTCGGACAGGTGAACGATGTGCTCGTTGAAGTTTTTGTCTCGCACGGCCTCTCGGAGTGGCAGCGCGACCATGCGATCCCGCGGAAGCGTTTTGCCGTCGCGAACCAGCCTCTGGTAGTCATGCCAGGTGCGCGGCGGCCGCAGCGCAGGATCGCGCACGAGCCGGTCGTAGCGGCGCCGAAAATCGTCGCGCCAGTGTGGATTGGTCCGCCAGAGCAGACTTGATCGGTAAGCGAAAATCGGGTCGTAGAGATACGGTCCGACACCGACGTTGAACCAGGGATAGATGCCGAACCGCGCGTACTGCGGTCCGTAGTAGTCCCCGAAGAAATAGGACTGATAACCGGGCGCGACAAACAAGTTGTCGACCAGCGCGTTCAGTGCGACGACATTTATCGGCGTGTAGACGAACGCCCGATTCAAATAAATCGGCGCGGCGAACGACACGGGGGCGAACAGAATGCCGCGACGCACGAGCGGATAGTCCCAGTGCCCGGCAATGAAGACGTAACCGTACGGAGTCCACTGATAGTGGGCTGGAATCCACATCCAGCCGGCGACGACGCGGCTCCAATAGCCGGGCTGCCACTCGTAGGCTTGGGTGCGATAGGCCCAATAGCCGGGAACCCAAAAGTGCTCGGCGTCGGGAGGACTCGAGACGTCGACGTCCTCGTCCCGGTAGGGGGGCGGCGCCGGCAGATAGGTAACTTCCTCCACTTCCCCCGGGCTCCAAAAGCCGGAGACCCATTGAAAGTTGCCGTCGCTCCCGGACCAGTAACCGGGAATCCAACGATGGCCGGGGGGAGGAACCCGCCAGCTTCCGCTGACCCAGATGTAGTTGTTGCTTTCGGCGTCCCAGGACCAGTATCCGGGAACCCAAGTCGACTCGGGGTTGTCCGGCCGAACATCAGGTGGAGATTCGTCGATCGGCGCCGGCGGTTC
>DASPSM010000600.1:0-4325 GCA_035623955.1 Planctomycetaceae bacterium | reverse complement strand
CGAGCAGCTCAAGGAGGGGGGCAAAATGGTGATCCCCGTCGGCGAACGCTATCGCCAAGACATTTATTTGATGGAAAAGAAGGACGGGAAGCTGATCCGCAAACAGCTCATGCCGACGCTGTTCGTGCCGATGACGGGCCGCTCCGAGAAAGAGCGGGTCATCAAGCCCGATCCGCTCAATCCACAGATCTTCAACGGCGGATTCGAGCTCCGAGAAGCAGCGGGGCAGGCCGAAGGTTGGCATTACGAGCGGCAGATGACCCTCGTCGACGAAGCGGCCCCCGAAGGGCGACACTTTGCGCGGTTTGAAAATGAAGATCGCGGCCGCTTGGCGCAGGTCCTGCAGGGGCTGGCGGTGGACGGCCAACGGCTCGGCACGTTGACCTTCCGCTTTTTGGCCCGCGGCAAGCAGATCGTCGAGGGCTCGAGCCCCTCCGAGCGGGCCGGACTGCGCGTTTATTACTACGACGAGGAGCGGCGGTTGATTGGGGAAGAACAGGCCGTGCGTGTCTTCGGGACGTCCGACTGGCATACCGTCGAGGGGACAGCGAAAATCCCAGCCTCTGCCAGACATGCCATCCTGCAGCTGGGTCTGAATGGGGCAACCGGCCAGCTCGACGTGGACGACGTCCGCTTGAGCGTGGGACGTCGCTAGGCGCGGGCATGGAACCGATACGCGATCTCCGCGAATGCCAACGACGCGCCGGCGCTGTTTTCGCTCCCGCCGGAGAACCGGTTGCCGGCGAACGGAGCGTGCCCCTGAACTTTGGGCATCCGCGCGAGGAATATAGCGCAGCGAGCAGCGCGGCGGCCATTATCGATTGGAGCGACCGCGCAATCTTGGAATTAAGCGGGGCTGACCAAGTCGCCTTTCTCCACAACTTCTGCACAAACGACATCAAGCGATTGTCGGGTGGCCAGGGGTGCGAAGCGTTTATCGCGAACGTCAAAGGGCGGATCCTCGGGTATGTCTGGATCGACGTGTGCGAGTTGTCGATTTGGCTCGACGCCGGGCCAGTGGCTGCCGATCGACTGATCGCGCATCTCGAGCGATACGTCATCAACGAAGATGTGGCGATCGCGGACCGGACGGCCGAATTTGGCGAACTGCTGGTGATGGGCCCGACCGCAAGCACGGCTGTGTCAGCGCTGCTGCCTGGGGCCGAGCAGCTTCCCGAATGGGCGAATCGAGAAGTCGATCGCGGATCGCATCGCGTGCGGGTTTCGCGCCGCTCGGTGGGACGGCTGCCGGCATTTGTCGTTTCGGCCCGCCGCGAATTCCTGGCCGATTGCTGGACCGCGTTACGCAAGGGCGGCGGCGAGCCGGCCGGGATGGCATCCTGGACGGCTCTGCGCGTCGAGGCTGGCCTGCCCGTGTATGGAGTCGACCTGACAGATGACAACCTCGCGCAGGAGGCGGGCCGCACGCGTGAAGCGATCTCGTTCACGAAAGGTTGTTATTTGGGGCAAGAGCCCATCGCGCGGATCGACGCGATGGGACACGTCAATCGTGAGCTGCGCAGCCTGCGGATTGCGGGTGACGTGTCTCCGCCGCCAGGAGTTCGCGTCTTTTCGGACGCAGCAGCGACGGCCGTTGTGGGAACCGTCACATCTTCCGCGTTCTCGTTCGGCAGCAATTCCGCCGTGGCGCTGGCACTCGTCCGCGCGAGCGCAACAGCGCCAGGGAGTCAAGTTTTCGTCGAGACGGGTTCGTCGATCGCGCCGGCGACGGTTTTCTGGTTGCCCGCCGAGCGTGGGCCGACAAGCGCGGTTTGACGCAGGTTGCGGTTTTGAGGTGTGAGTCCTAGATTATTCGCGTTCACGCCCACGTCCCCGCCCCCCTCCCGAACCCTTGAGTGTCAATTAGACGGGACCGCGAGCAGACGGGGCGGCGAACGGATCACGGTGAAGGACCCATGATCGTCAGTTGGGAATGGCTTCGCGATTACGTGCGGCTTCAGGCTCCGCTCGAAGAGGCGGTGCGTCGCCTGACAATGGCGGGGCTCAAGGTCGAATCGCAAACGCAAGTCGGCGCCGATTGGGCGATCGACGCCGAGGTCACCAGCAACCGCCCCGACTGCCTGGGGCACCTGGGTGTCGCCCGCGAACTGTCGGTGTTGTTCGGGCAGCCGCTTGAACTGCCGCACGCCAGCCCGGCCGAGTCGGCCGCGAAGACAACCGAAGCGACCTCGGTCGCCGTCGAGTGTCCCGACCTCTGTCCCCAGTATTACGCCCGGCTCATTCGTGGGGCGAAGGTCGGGCCGAGCCCGGCGTGGCTTGCCCGGCGGCTGCAAACGATCGGGCAGCCATCGATTAATAACGTCGTCGATGCCACGAATTATGTCCTGATGGAGTGCGGGCAGCCGCTGCATGCGTTCGATTTCGATCGACTCCGCGGACGGCGGATCGTGGTCCGGCGCGGTCGGCCGGGCGAAAAAATTGTGGCCATCAACCAAAAAAGCTACGACGTCACTCCGGAAATGTGCGTGATCGCCGACGCCGAACGCCCCGTCGCCATCGGCGGCGTAATGGGGGGGCTCGAAACCGAAATCGGTCCGACCGCGCGCAACGTCCTGATCGAAGCAGCGAACTTCACTGCGCTCCCCCTGCGGAACACGGCCCGCAAACTCTCGCTGTTCAGCGACGCGTCGTATCGCTTCGAGCGGGGCATCGATCCGCTGCAGCTCGATTGGGCCAGCCGCAGAGTGTGCCGCCTCATTCTGGAGCTGGCGGGGGGAGAACTTTTGATGGAGCCCGCATTTGCGGGTACTCCCCTTCCCGGCAAGCGACCCCCGATCACGCTCCGCTTCGCGCAGATCCCACGAGTTCTCGGCATCGAGGTGCCTCGCGCAGAGAGCGTGCAGATCCTCTCGGCCCTGGGCATCGCGCCGGAAGGAACGGCGACGGACGAGGCAGCGCGATTCGTCGCGCCGTCGTGGCGACGCGATGTGACCCGCGAGATCGACCTGGTCGAAGAGGTGGCTCGCATCCACGGCTATGACGCCATTCCGCAGAACGTCGAAGTGCCCCTGCGCGCCAGCCATCGCAGCCTCCGCGATCGCGTGTCCGAGGCGGTGCGATTCGTTTTCACGGCGGCCGGTTTCTACGAGGCCGTCACGATGGCGTTCTGCAGCGAATCCGACTCCGCGCTCTTTCAGCCGCGGGGCGATCTGCCGCGGTTGCATGTGGAGCATTCGTCGCGCAAGCAGGAAAACGTGCTGCGACAAAGCCTGATTCCGGGCCTCTTGTCCTGCCGGCAGCTCAACGAGCGGCACGGGACTTTTGACGCCGATCTGTTCGAGATCGCCAAGGTCTATCTCAAAGCGACGTTCGACGAGCCCGAGGCGCTGCGCGAGCCGCCGATGATCGGATTCGTCACCGGCCGCTCGTTCAGCGACGCTAAAGGGATCATCGAGGCGCTCGCCCAGCGGGTCGCCCCCAAGGCCGAGGTGATCGTCAAACCGTCGGAGGTGGGGCAGTTCGCGCCGGGACGTGGTGCGGAGGTCTATTTAAACGGCACACTTTGGGGCTGGCTGGGGGAACTCGACCGGTCGCTGACCGACGCGATCGACATCAAAGAGGCGATCACGGTTGGGGAGCTTGATCTGACCCTGCTGGAGACGACTGCCGAGCTGATCCCGCAAAGCGTGCCCTTGGCGCAGTTCCCGGCGATCGACCGCGACCTGAATTTTGTGGTCGACGAGGGGGTCACGTGGGAGGCGCTGGTGTCAGTCGTGCGGGCGTCGGCCGGCCCCCTGCTCGATCGAGTCGGCTTCGGCGGGCAGTACCGCGGTAAACAAATCGAGGCGGACAAGAAGTCCTACCTGGTGACACTGAGCTATCGCGCCCCCGACCGCACCCTCACCGCGGACGAAGTCGACGCCTGGCAGAAGAAAGTGATCGAGGCGTGCGGGGCCCGCCTGGGCGCCCGGCTACGCTAGTCGGCTACCGTGGGCACTTCGCGACTTGACCAGGTCAGGCTCGGCGCAAACATTAAAGTGGCTCACCAGCGGGGCGGTCAGGCCCTTCTGGTGCGCGTTTAAAACGCGCGTTACAGTAGCGCTAAATGAACGTGCGCGACTCCGGAATCGTGGCAAGAGACCCCTCACCCCCAGCCCTCTCCCGCAAGGGGCGAGGGGAGAGAGATTTGCAGCCGACGCCGTGGATTGCATTTTGCGTAAGCGGCGCGAGCGCCAGTCTTCCCCCCTCTCCCCTCGCGGGAGAGGGGCTGGGGGTGAGGGGGCCTGTCGCCTGCGTCGCAGAAGCGCGGTGATCTAAGGGACAAACTCAGCGTATCTACCTTCGGTTGTTGGAGAGTCTTTCGT
>DASPSM010000034.1:0-5294 GCA_035623955.1 Planctomycetaceae bacterium | reverse complement strand
GACGCGCCCGATCAGACGATCGACGTCGTGCGGCAACTGGCCGCGCGCAAGACCGAACTGGCCGCCCAGTCGGGCTTCGCTGATGAGGACTTTTCAACCGTGCGAATTCAGACTCGCCTGATCGCCACCCGCGGAGACGATCCGGGCTGCGATGATCGCCTGGCCTACTTTCGGGAAGCGATGCCCCACGAATTTCCGGTGCTGAAAGTCGAGCTCGATCGCCCCGAGTCACGAGAAGCGCTGCGCAACACGATCTACGACGCGCTGAAAGTGATCCGGATCTACACAAAGCGGCCTGGCCGTCCGGCAGAGCTTGATAGCCCGTATACCATTCCTCTGGGCGGCACCGTGGAAGACTTGGCGCTGTGCGTCCATCGCGACATGGCAGAACATCTGAAATTTGCGAAAGTCTGGGGAACCAGCGCCCGCGATGGTCAAAGCGTTGGCCGTGATCACGCCCTGGCCGACAAGGATGTGGTCGAGCTGCACTGGTAACAGGAGCGGATGACGATGCGGCAACTGGGAATGGTTCCGGACCAGGCAAGCGCTCAGCGGTTTGCGGACTACCTGCTGACGAAGCAGATCCCGGTCTCGGTCGATCCCGCGCCGGGAGGATGGGCAATCTGGGTTCGCAACGAGGACCATCTGGAAGAGGCACGCCGCCAGTTCGTCGAATTCTCCGCAGCGCCAAACGCCCCGATCTACCGCGAAGCAGCGCGCCCGGCCGAGCAGCTGCGTGCCGACGAGCAGCGACGGTCCGCGGAGGCCCGCAGGAACTTCGTCAACGTCGGCGGACGCTGGCGGCGCGGAGGTGCGAGTCGAGCCCCTGTCACCTACACGCTGCTGGCCGTGTCGATCGTCTTCGCGCTGCTGTCAGGGTTGGGACAAAATCGCTCGTTCCTGATGCATTTCTTTTTTGACGTCGAGTGGGACACTCCGGAAGGCCCAGTCATCGCGCACGTTTGGAAGGAGGAGCCCTGGAGGCTGATTACGCCCATCTTCCTGCATTTTTCCATTTGGCACATCTTGTTCAACATGATGTGGCTGGTGCAGCTGGGCCAGATCATCGAGACCCTGCGCGGCTCGTTGCGTTTCGCGCTGATGGTCCTGGTAATTGCTCTCACCTCGAACATCGGGCAGTTTCTGTGGACCGGAAGTCCCTATTTCGGCGGGATGTCGGGCGTTGTGTACGGGCTCTTCGGATACGTCTGGATGAAGAGCTGGTACGAACGCGGCAGCGGCTTTTTCGTCACGACGAACATGGTGTTTTGGATGATCGGCTGGTACGTGCTGTGCCTCACCGGAGTCGTTGGACCCGTTGCCAACGCCGCGCATGGATTCGGGTTGCTGACCGGAGTCGTCTTAGGCCGTTGGCGCAGCGCCTTGGGAATGACGCGCTGAATCGAATGCGCACGCGTTGAGGATCGCAGCCAGGTCGCCGGCCAGCGCCTCCAGGCAAAGTGGAATCGAGGCGTTGGCATCGATTTGCTCCTCCGCGTCGATGCAGCGCTCAATCGCCCGGCCAAGCGTTTCCGTCGCTCCGATTGCTTCCGGATAGCCGTCGCAAGAGTCGCGGATTCTCTTCCGGAGCAATTCGACGGCGAAGCGGACAATCCACCGCGCGTTCGTCCGCTGGCGCTGCGTGTCGCCGCCCAAGCCGTCGAGCCCCTCCAGCAGAGTCTTGGCAATGGTGAAGGCGTCGACCTGCGGCTTGCTCAATTGGGCAAACAGCGCTTGTCGGACGGCCCGCAGTTGGGGGTCAAGAACCTGCTGCGCGACGGTCAGGCTGCCGCCGGAAATCTCCGCCGCGGCTTGGGCCTCGTCGGGACTTTCCGTCCACTTGTTGGCAGACAGCAACTCGGCCACGTCGGCGACCGAAAGCGGATTGAACCGGACGATCTGACAGCGCGAACGAATCGTGGGGAGGATTTTTCCCAGGTCGGCCGCGAGCAGGATGATGATCGCGTAGGACGGCGGCTCTTCCAGCGTCTTCAATATCGCGTTGGCGCCTTCGGTGCTCATCCGGTCGGCATCGTCGATGACCGCAACGCGGCGCGGCGCGACCATCGGCCGCAGCGAGAGATCGTGGCACAGCCCTTCGCGCCCTCGGTTGTCGAGGCTGCCAACCAACAGTTCAATTGGCAACTCGCTCTTTCCTTCTGGGCAAGCCACCGTCAGAAAGTCCGGGTGGGTGCCAGCCTCCATCAGCCGGCAACTCCGACACTGGCCGCAGGCATCGAGCCGGCTGTCCGAAGATCGCTCGCAGAACAGAGCCATTGCCAACAGCCGGGCTGTCAGACCCTTGCCAACCCCCGGCGGTCCGGTAAAGAGCAGCGCGTGCGCCAGGCGTCCAGCGGCGGCACTCTGCCGCAAGAACGCGACGGCCTGGGACTGCCCGCGGATTGAATCCCAAATCACTCCGAATCCTCGCGGTTTTCGAGCCAGCCGAGCACGTCGCCCGTCCGAACGACGGCATCGAGCGGCCGCTCGATCCGGGTCAAGGTTCCCGAACGTTCGGCCAAGACGTCAAAGGTGACGCCGTCCATCAGGATCTCAACGACGCGATCGCCCTCGTCGACGGCATCGCCCAGATCGACAAGCCAGCAGCTGACGCGCAGGTCTTCGTTGCCTGCTCCAAGATCGGGAAGAGTGAGGGGAACCCGCATAGGACCTATTTTACAACGCCAATCCTTCTCGGGATCGGAGTCGAAGTGCAATCACGCGAGTGCCGTCGCCATTTCGCCGGCGTGGTAGCTCGAGCGGACGAACGGACCGCTGGCGACCAGCTTGAATCCGAGCTTGCGCACCAATTCGCCAATCGCGTCGAATTCCTCCGGCGGGACATAGCGGTCGACGGGTAGGTGCGCTGGCGTGGGCTGCAGATACTGGCCGATGGTGATCATCTCGCAGCCCACGGACTTGAGATCGGCACAGACCTCGAGAATCTCTTCCTCGGTCTCCCCCAATCCCAACATCAAACCGCTCTTGGTCGGGATTTCGGGTGCGGCGTGTTTGACCCGGGCCAAGAGGTCCAGCGTGCGCTGGTAGACCGCGTTGCGGCGGACGCGGTGATAGAGGCGCGGAACGGTTTCGGTATTGTGGTTGAAGACGTCGGGTCGTGCCTCGATGACTCGGTCGATCGCCCGCTCGTTCCCCAGGAAGTCGGGAGTGAGCACCTCGACTGCCGCGTTGCAGCGTTCCCTCACGGCCAGCACGCACTCATAAAAGTGGTCGGCTCCGCCATCCGGCAAGTCGTCACGTGTCACCGACGTGATTACGACGTGCTTGAGCCCGAGCCTCACGACCGCCTCGGCCACGCGGGTCGGTTCGTCGGCCTGGACGACTTCAGTCTTCCCCTTGGGGACGGAACAAAAGCCGCAGGGACGTGTGCAGACGTTCCCCAAAATCATGAACGTCGCTGTGCGATGCGACCAGCATTCCGTCCGATTGGGGCATTTGGCGCTTTCGCAAACCGTCTCGAGCCGCAGGTCCTCGATCACCTGGCTCGTAAAAGACATGCCGGGCGCGGGCAGAGGACGCTTGAGCCACGGCGGCAGGCGGCGCCGCGGAGGAGGCGGCACGTCGTGCAGGATTTCAAGCGTAGACATTGGTCACCCTCCGCGTGCGAACCAGCAGCGGGTGTCCGGTGAAGATCTGATACTCGGCATAGCCGAGCCGCCGCGCCAGGTTGCGAATCAGGCTTTCGCGCACCGTCGACATCGCAATCGCCCGAGCTCGCAGGGCTTCGAGCGACGTCGCTCGCACGTTGCCCCCGGTGACCGAAACGAGTCGCTGCATCTGCATCAGGGGATTCACGTTCACAAACATTCCCTGGTACGCAATCCAGCGCTTGACCGCGGCGCCGACAAACGCGAATGCGCCACCGCGGCCGGCAACAATTCCAGAGTTCCGCTCGAGCGGCCAGGCGGCAATTTCAAGCTCGGCGCAAAGATCCAGAACGCTGCCGACCAGTGCGGCTCGATAGTCGCGCAATCCCAAGCCAAGCCGTTTGATCGGTACGACGGGGTAAACAGCCAACTGCCCCGGAGCATGAACCAGGCAGCCGCCGCCCCGATTGAGCCAGCGAACCTGCAGACCCCGCGACGCCAGGTCCTTCTGTTCCAGCAACACGTGAGCACGGCTGCCCGAGCGTCCGACGGTGATCAGTGGCGGGTGTTCACAAAGAAAAAGGCCGCCGAAACGATCGACCCGCCCGCTGACTTCATAGACCAGGCGTTCCTGCAGAAACTGGGCCGACTCGAAGTCGACTGTGCCCAGCAAGCGCACGTCCAGCTGGGACGCGTCGCTCCAATTTAAAGGATTGCTGGGCGAAATCTCGGACACTTCGGAACCTTCCTTGCGGACGGGTCTCCCGACGGAATTTCAAATTCGTGTTCGGCGACAACATGTCTCTTACCGATGCGACGAATCGATTCACGTCCTGAATGCGCGATTTTAGCAGCGCGCGGAATCTCGAACAACGCGTGGGATTGCCGTCGAGTCGGCAAAAAAGGCGCGGAATCCAGTCCAAGGTCCCATCACCGACAGTCGAGCGAGAGTGCGCCAGGACGCGACTTTTGGACTTTGGACTCATCGTGTTACTGGCAAGCGACCGGGCTGGGCGCGCGGCGGGCCGGCTTGGAGTTGAGGAGTTCCCGGCGGCGAATCGGCACGCCCGCCGGCGCCTTGATGCCGAGCTGCACACGGTTGCCCCGCAGTCGGACAACCGAAACGCAGATCTCGCCGTTGATGATGATTTCCTCTCCGATCTTTCGAGTGAGGACCAGCATGCCTCGGTCTCCTTTGCGATTCGTTCGCGAATATTCGGGCCGCGCGAATTCGATGAACGCTGAGCCGCCTTGCCGTGCTCGCATCCTCCCTGCTTGCAGAAGCGTTCGATGCAGAGTGACGCGCATCGCCTAATAAAGCGGGTAGATTCTGTGAAATTCGCTGCACTAGTCTCATCACCGCCCAAGCCCTCATTCTAAACGTATGACCAGTACTATACCGATGTTTACTTTGATGACAAGAGGAATTGGTCCGGCAGAACGAAAGAATTTTGCAAATGTCCGTCGACTTGCGTTGATAGCGGGCTGTGGGTCGCACGGTCGGCCGCGCCGCGTCCACCTGATCGAAGGCGCGCGGAAGCGGTACATCGATGGGATGTCTGGCAACCGGTCGCGCGAGCGCTGTTTCGCAAAAAGTCCAAGCTCAACGTGTTGCGCCGTTCGGGCTGTCGCCATAAATACGGGCCACCGATTTTCAATCGCGCCGGCGCTTGCCGCTTCGCGCGC
>DASPSM010000003.1:0-2419 GCA_035623955.1 Planctomycetaceae bacterium | reverse complement strand
CGTGAGATCGGAAAAGAGAAGAACAAGACCACAACAGGGATCGCAGCCAACGGAATCCACCACTGGCGCCAGCCCGAGCTTCTCTGGATGGGCAGTGTTTCGCGCCGCCAGCAGACCGCTGCGGACACAACCGCCACGGCGATCATGGAGACGACAATCCACGAGGCCTGGTGATTGATCGCGTCGTGGAGCGCGAGGATCGGATTCGCGTTGTGGACGAAGAGCCAGTTGTTCTCGAAGTTGTAGCCGGGATCCTGGGTGGCCTGTTTGATGTCGACCCAGTTGCGTTCGACGGCGGCGGGGAGCCAGTAAAGCGAGGCGAGGCCTAAGCCAAGCGGAGCCGCCACGGCCGCGCGGAGAATGGGCGCCCAGGATTTCTTGACCAGAGCCGCGAGCAGCGCGACGCCGGCAAGCAAGTACGTGGCGATCACGGCGAGCGGGAGATTCGAGAGCCATGACGCGGCGAGCGCGACGGCCAGCGGAGCGGTAGAGCCCGAGAAGGCGCGGCGAATAAGGAATCGCGAAGGTTCGGAGGTCGATGCGGGATCGCTCCCACGTCCCCAAATGCGAGGGCCCTCCACCCCACGGACGAAGACCTGTCCGTGGGGGCCCCGGACGTGGGGCGCCCGCCGGTCTCGCAACGCAAACAGAAGCAGCAGCGGCAACCACACGCCGCCGGCGAACTCAGGGAAAGCGGTGCGCTCATACCCGGTGAACAGAGCAAAGCCGGAGAACATCGACACGCATCCAGCCAAGGTCGCGGGCAAATCGTCGAGCGCTTCGAGGGCGAGAGCCCGCGTGGCCAGCCCCGTGCCAGCCAACGTCAGAAAAGTCATCGCGATCGGTGCGAAGCCCCACGGAAAAATCAAACCCAGCATCGCACCCATCATCCAGGTGAGCGGCGGGTAGAAAACGAAGCGCGGCTCGCCCG
Source organism: Planctomycetaceae bacterium (assembly GCA_035623955.1). Lineage (GTDB taxonomy): Bacteria > Planctomycetota > Planctomycetia > Planctomycetales > Planctomycetaceae > DASPSM01. The sequence continues at coordinate 1,488 of DASPSM010000003.1, read as the reverse complement.
CGCCGTAGTTGGGGCTCGGCGTCCAGTGCGGATAGGGAATCCCGTGCCGCCACGCGTTTACGCAGTCGAGCCACGAGACGAGGTGAACATTGAAGTCGTGACCGCAAGAGTTGCCGCGAATGAGCTGGGGCGCGATGGCGAGGGCGGCGGAGAACAGAATGATCAGAGGACCAGCAGAGTAGCGGAGGCGCGACGGGATACCGGCCTGATTCGCCGAAAGACAACCACAGATCCTTCGACTCCGCGTGTCGCGCAAAGCGCGCCACACTCCGCTCAGGATGACAAGAAATATTCTACGCAGAAATGCCCTTGTTCCCTCTTTCTCTTGGTCCCTTGGTCCCTGCTCTTTCATGGCAGCAGCCGCAGTGTGTGGCTGGCTTTCGCTGCAACCGCCGACGGCGTGAACGGCAGCGCAAAGGTCGTTCCGTTGTACCAGTCGTTCCACTGGTCGCGAAAATACGGGCTCAAGGGATTGCCGCTCTCGCCGAGCACGATGTTCTCGGTCGACGCGTCGATGCTGCTCCAGTCCATAATGAAGCGCTGCGACGGCGCGAGTGCTTGGTCGACTTGCTTCACGGTCGTCTTGTCGCCGCTCATGGGCAGGGGGCCCTCGTCGGCTGCGCGGCCGATCCACGGTAAGAAGCGCGCCAGAGGATGATCGAGTTCTACGACGTGCCAGCTCCCGTAGCTCCAATCGGCGATATCCGCGGGCGCCTTGCCGTCGCGCATCCCCTTGCGCACCGCAGCGGCGAGCAGTTCGTCCCAGTTCTTATAACCCTTTGGCAGCCACTCCGGTTTGGCGTGCATCACGATCTCTTCTTCGGCGAACTCCATTTCCCCCCAATGGTACGCGCCGGCCAGCTTGCCCAGCTTGGGCTCGAGGATCATCGGCCACAGCGCCGCGCGCGTCTCTGTCACAAGCGAAGCCGCCGCGGAATCGGTGGTGACGCGCCCGTCCCAATTGCGCATCAGGTCGGCGGCTTTGCGCAGCCGCGCGTCCGCGCTCGCCGTGTGATCGATTGCGTAAGCGAAGCGATGGCCCATCTCCTGATCCACTTCGCTGTAGATGTCGGTTTGCGCCGCGAGCATGTCTTTGAGCGCAAGTCCGTCGCGGCCATCGAGCATTTTGTAGATGCGCTCCACACGGTAGGGGTCCATCCACTCGTCGGTCAAGGGATACGGCGACTTGTCGGTCGTCACGCGTGAGTTGGCCGTGGCAAGAAAGCCCGACGGCGGATCGACAGTGTTGGGCATCGCGTCGAAGGGGACGTAACCCTGCCACTCGCGGGAACCGTCCCCGATCGGCACATCGATGAATCCCGCCGGCCGAATCGGCACCTTGCCAATCGCGTGATACGCGATGTGCCCCTGGTCGTCGGCGTAGAGGAGATTCTGCGTGGGCCAGCACCATTGCGTGAGTGCGGCGGAGAACTCGGCCCAGTTGGCCGCCGTGTTCATCTCGTAGAGCGGAATCTTCGAAAGCGCCGG
>DASPSM010000599.1:0-5392 GCA_035623955.1 Planctomycetaceae bacterium | reverse complement strand
CCTGATCAACTCGTCGTGGGGAGGGACGCGGATCGAGCCTTGGACTCCGCCGGTCGGCTTTGCGGAAGTCCCCGCGCTGGCGTCGATTTTGTCGGACATCGAAAAGGCCAAGGCCGAGTACGCGAAAATGACGGTCGACGTCCTGCCGCGCTATGCCGATTGGCTCGCGCAGGCCCAGCAAGCCAAGGCCCGGCACGAATCGATCCCCGCACCCCCCGAGTGGCCCGCCAACTCGCTGTCGAACAACTATGCGCCCACGGGCCTTTATAACGGGATGATCCATCCGCTCGTCCCGTTCTCGATTCGGGGAGCCATCTGGTACCAGGGCGAATCGAACCTCGGCGACGGCAAGCTCTACTTCGACAAGATGAAAGCCCTGATCGGCGGCTGGCGGTCGGTCTGGCACGAGGGAGATTTTTCCTTCCTCTACGTGCAGCTCGCCCCGTTCAAGTACGGCAGCACGGATCCGACGTTGTTGCCGAAGATTTGGGAGGCGCAGACGGCCGCCCTGGCGATTCCCAACACGGGCATGGCCGTCACCAACGACATCGGCAACCCAACCGACATCCACCCCAAGGACAAGCAGGACGTCGGCAAGCGGCTCGCGCTCTGGGCGCTCGCCAAGACCTACGGCAAGCAGATCGTCTACGCGGGGCCGCTGTATGTCGAGAACTCGATGAAAATCGAGGGCTCGAAGATCCGCGTGAAGTTCGACCACGTCGGCGGCGGACTGGTCGCCCGCAACGGCAAACCGCTGAACTGGTTTCAGATCGCCGGGACCGACAAAAATTTCGTCGACGCCGAGGCGATCATCGACGGAGAGTGGGTGATTGTTTCGTCGCCCAAGGTGTCAAAACCCGTCGCCGTCCGCTTTGCCTGGGACCAGATCGCCGACCCCAATCTGCAAAACGTCGAAGGCCTGCCAGCAGCTGCGTTTCGCACGGACAAATGGTGAAATCAGAATGACGAAGCACCAATGACGAAGGAAGCACGAAGCCTGAAGCACGAATGAAAGAGGCCCGAAAAGGGGGCTTTCCTTCGGGCTTAGGTCATTTGGTCATTCTTTCGTCATTCATTCGGGCTTCGTCATTCGGGCTTCAGCGCGCTGCCCCACTCACCGCCAGCTGGTAGCCACTTTAAAAATCGGTGGAATTTTCGCGCTGTTCTTCGTCTAGACTCCTGAGAGTAGTGAACACGGGAGTCGCTGATGGAAGACGACGCCGAGCTGACCCGGCGAATTCTTGCCGGCGATCGCGAGGCGACCGGTCTGCTTTACGACCGCTATGCGCCCCTGGTGCGCGCGGTGTTGCTTGACGCCACCGGTTCGCTGCCCGATGCGGACGAACTGCTGCAGGAAGTCTTCGTCCGGGGAATCACCCGGCTCGGTCAGCTTCGGCGGCCCGAGCGCGTCGGAGCCTGGCTGATTGCAATTGCCCGGCGGCAGGGGAAGGGCTTCCGACGACAGTCGGTGAGACGGCGGCAGCGTTTTACTCCCTTCACAGACCATCCGGCACCAGGGACAGTCACCGCTGTGAGAGACACAGCCTCACTCGTTCGCGAGGCAGTTCGCGAGTTACCGGAGCGCGAACGGATGGCCGTCCATATTCATTACCTTTGCGGCGAGCCTGCGGAAGTTGCCCGACGGGCATTAGGACTCTCGCAGTCCGGCTTCTACAAACTGCTCGAACGGGCGAGGCGCCGCTTGCGCGCCCGCTTGCTCGAGACGGAGGAACATCGATGAGCGTCGATCGGAATTCGGACAGCGAGTTGGACGATCTGCTTCGCATCGGCTATGCGGAACTCCTTCAACCTCGCCCCGACCAGCGGCGAGCGGTTCTCGACGCACTCACCGACGGCCGGCTGGCATCGAAACGGCTCTCAAGGCCCGGCCGCATTCGTTGGCAGCGCTGGACGCTCGTGGCCGCGTGCCTGGTCGCGCTGCTCGCGGCATGGTCCTGGCGCACAACAAGCCACGACAGTTTTGCCTACGGCATCGAAGACGTGCCGCAGCGGCTCGCCGAAGTCCAATCCTTCCGACTTCGCGGGTGGCAATCGATTCGTTGGGAGAACGCGCAGAAGCAGCCGCAGCCGCCGATTCGGGTGCTCATGGAGATTGTCGTCGAGCGTCCGGGCAAGTTCCGGCGGACGCTCCTCGGCATGTCGTGCCAGCAGGGACAAAAGCCCAGGATCAGCCAAAGCGTGATGATGTGCGATGGAAAGCACCTGTGGACTGTCGATGCCGACAACAAGTTGGTGCATTCGCGTCGGGTGAGCCGTTTAGATGCCCTGCTCAGCACGGAAACGATTGCCCAAAACGCCGCCAGACTCGCGGTGCTGGGCCCACCCGACGCCCATTATCGAAAGATCGGCAGGGAGGAGCAGAACGGGCGCTGGTGCGATCTCTACGAAGGGCGATTTAGCTCCGAATGGGGCGCCATCAGCGTAGCCCGAGTCTGGATTGATCCCAAGAACGGCTTGCCCGTTCGCGTGGTGCGCAGCCAAGTGGACGCCAACGGAACGCTTTCACCAGAGATCGAGCTGACAGAGATCGCGATAAATGTTCCGCTTCCCGAGGAGCTGTTCCGTTTCCAGGGGCCGGAGGATCCCAAGCTCGCGGCAGGGCAAACTGAACCCCCTGTGCTCTTTGTGGCGCCGACGGCCGGCGGCTCAAAGGAGGACGACGGCGAGGAGGTGCGCTGCGACGTCTGGCACGCGCTGCGAATTTCCGACACCGCGGCCCTCGTCATTTGGCGCCGATCCGCGCCCACGGCAAAAGGCGATGAAGCCCCCGACTGGTTATCAGGGATCACAATGCTCGCCTTGGGCCCGCAAGGAAAGCGCGAGCTGCGACACCACTGGGTGTACCAATCGAAGTCGCCCGACCGATGGAGCTGGTCGTTGGTCGTGCCTGCGGACGGAAAGCCGCTCGGTCAAGCAGAGATCTTCCTCCAAATGCGAGCCCCAAGAAGCCTGACAAGCGTCGGAGTGACTCCTTTGAGCTTCCGCGAAAATGACCTGCGCGAGCTCTTGCGCGCAGCGCAAGGCTTGATGCTGCCGCGCAACTCCGCGGAGGTGTCGCTTCCCTATCTGCAGGCGGTCGCACGCAAAGTTGCGCCAGACAGCTCTCCGCGCGAATAAGCTTCTGCCGCGATCCAGCCCTCCGCGGCAGCTCAGGACTCAAAGATCCCGAAGACGCCGCCGCCCCGCAACGCACGCAGCAGCGGTAGGGCGTTGCAGAGCATCGATCATTGATCGACCCGCCGGGGGAAATGACTCAATGACGAAGCACGAATGACGAAGGAATGACCGAATGACCTAAGCCCGAAAGAAACCTCCTTTGTTCGGAGGCTCTTTCATTCGTGCTTCGAGCTTCGGGCTTCTTTCGTCATTCGTGCTTCGTCATTCTGGCTTCCCTTCGGCATTCGTGCTTCAGGGCGCTAGCCCAGCTTCGTCGCCGCGTCGCGGACAGCCTGCAGGCTCACCGCGATGTCGGAGAGCGGGTTCTGCTCGTTCTCTTCGTATTCCAGCGACAGGCAGCCCTGGTAGTTGAGCTTCTTGAGCACGCGCAGGGCGCCGACTAAGTCGAGGTCCCCCTGGCCGATGATCGTGAAGATCTTTTTGCGGCGGCCGTCGGCCGTGACCGTTCGCACGTCTTTGAGGTGCACGCCGTACAGCCGGTTGCCCAGCCGCTCGAGGGCCTCGACCGGGTTTTCGTCGCTGCGGAGGTAGTGCCCCATGTCGACGCAGGCGCCGATCTTCGGGTTGCGGTCTTTCACGATGTCGGCCACGTCGCTGATCTTGCTGTAACGCGCGTAGGGACCGTGGTTGTGGATGGCAATCGGAATGTCGTACTCGGCGACGAGCCTGTCCAGGAGGTCGAAGGTCGCCTTGTTCTTTTTCGGATTGGCACTGATCGAAAACAGCCCCATCGCTTTGGCGAAATCGAACATCTGGCGGGACTTCGTCTCGTTCTCGTCGAAATCGACGACGCCGTAACCCATCAGCGTAATGCCGTTCTCTTTCAAGAGGGCCTTCGACTCGGCGATCTGCTTCGGCAGCGTGCTGAACGGGATGTGCTTGGGGTACGACTCCCAATACTTGAGCCCCAGCTCCTTCGTGTGACGAAGCGCCGTCGGGCCGTCGTAAGTGCGGAGCGAGTAGCTTTGCATCCCCATCTTGAGGCCGGCGTAGGGATCCTTTTCCTGATTCGCCCGAGCCAGCGGCGGAGCGAGCGCAGCCGCGGCGCCGGCAGCGGCGAACTTCAGGAATTGACGTCGGGAGGAGGATTCAAGATGGGCATCGAACATGGCGGGCTTTCTCCAAGCGCGGTGGGGGGAAGAATCGTTCATGGTCGTAGCTCGCCTCAGAATACCGCAACAAACGACGCGGGTGCTACGCCGCGGAGGTTGCGCCGTCGCGGGGGCGCAGGAAGAGTTTATCTTGCTCGTGAGGACGTTGGAGGTTTTCGCGTTCCCCTCTCCCCTCGCGGGAGAGGGGCCAGGGGTGAGGGGGCCAGGGCTTGCGTATCCCGGGTATTGGAACAACGAGATCTCCGAGGAATGGGAAGCCGTCGCGGGGGCGATTTGGAAAGCCGCGCAAAACGACCCCTCACCCCCGGCCCCTCTCCCGCAAGGGGCTTTGCCCAAAAACGGGGACAGACCCCTGACCCGTTGCGGCTGGAGCGCTGGTTTGCCCTTCCGGTAGGGGGTCAGTCCCCGTTTTTGGGCAAAGCTCCCGCAAGGGGAGAGGGGAGAAATGAAGCGCGCCGTGCGCCATCGTCCGAGGGGAGTTGGATGCTTCAATCCGCCGGCCGCTTGCGCCAGCCAGTCGCGTCGATGCGGTGCAGCTCGGCCTCGACGTCCGTGCCTTCGTAAAACGAGAGCCGGCCCCAGGCGTGCCGGGTTTGGCCTGGCGGGCAGTCGGCAAACTGCGGATCGCTGTGCAGGCACGGGCAGGGGGCGTTGCCCCACGCTCGCCGGCACGGCTCGAACGCGCTGATCACCCAGCGGTTGCCGCGATCCGACTTGCAGGCTGCGTACGGAGCGGAAAAAAACTTGTTCGCGTTTGTCTGGGCGGCGAACTCCGGCGCGCCTTTGAGCATCACGCAATTCTGGACCACCAGATCTCGCAGCGTTTCTTTGGAGCCGTTGGTGAGCCACATCTCGATTTCGACCCGATCGCGAAACGGCGTGGCCCGCGTGCCGAACACCACGCCGTTGGGCAGACGGCGCTCGGAAACGAAGACGCCCGCCCCCGCGGGCGACTCCTGCCACTCCTGCGGCGCCAGGTCGATGTGCTGCCGCGTCCACATCGTGTCGGCGTGCGTGTGGGCCAGGTAGAGCAGGCCGTGCGTCTTCTCGTCGTTGCGGCGGATGGCTTCGGGAATATCGAG
>DASPSM010000910.1:0-2590 GCA_035623955.1 Planctomycetaceae bacterium | reverse complement strand
GGGTAATTCGTCGTCGGATCGGGTGACGGGTAGCCTTCGCTCAGCGGCTGCGAGGCGCGAACTTCGACCGCTGCGGCCGCGAAGCAGCCGATGAAGGCGGCAAGCTTGAGTAGCCGCGGCCAGGCAAGCAAGTGTTTGTGTTTGAGGAAGACGGCTCTCAAGTTGAGCCTCGCCGGGAGGGGCTGCGACCAAATGTGCGCCATGAGAACCTCTTCTTCCCTTCTAGCCTGCGCTCCGAAGCGCGGTCAACAAGATTTCGGGAAGAGGTTGCGGCAAATCATGGGAGCTAGACGCCTGGGGGCGATAGAACAGACACCCGGCTAGCCCGTGCGAACGGCGCATGGCCCCGCGAGCTGAGCGATCATCTCTTTCGTGGCCGCTTCGACCGCCTGCTCCCATTTCGCTTCGCCGAATTGACTGCGGAAGGGCTCGCGGGAGTAAGCGAAGTTGATGCCCCGCGCGTTGTTAACCACGGCGCCCAATCCCTGCGCGTCGAACGCCCCGGCGACGTCGTCGGCCCGTCCGCCCTGTGTGCCGTAGCCGGGGACGAGGATCGGCGCGTGGGGCATCGCCGCACGCAGCTCGGTCAGCTCGCGCGGATAGGTTGCCCCGACCACCGCGCCCATTGCGCCGTAGGGCTCGGAGCCGGCCGTGGAGGATGCCAGCGCCTCCACCATCTCCGCGACGTGGCGATACATCGGCCGGCCGTCTGCCATTCGGTCCTGAAACGTCCCCGCCCCCGGATTGCTCGTTCGAGTCAGCACGTAGACACCCGCGGCCCGTTCGCTCGCCAGCCGCACAAAGGGCTCGAGCGTGTCGCCGCCGAGATAGGGATTCACGGTCACGGCATCGGCCGCGAAGGGCGCAGCGTCGGGGTCTTCTCCCGCGAGATAAGCTGCCGCATAGGCTTCCGCGGTCGGGCCGATATCGCCCCGCTTGGCGTCGCAAATCACGATCAACCCGGCGTCGCGAGCCTTGCGGATGACGCGGGCCAACACGGTCACCCCCTCCGGACCGGCCTCCTCGAAGAAAGCCGATTGCGGCTTGACCCCCGGCACCAGCGGCGCCACCACGTCGATAATCCGAAAGCAGAACTCCTCGTAGGCGGCGGCGACAACCTCGCGGCGAGTTCCTCGGCAACGAGCCTCGGCAGCATGCACCACCGGTTGCGGAAGTTCGCCAAACCGCGGATCGAGCCCAACGAAGGCCGGCGTCTGCTTGCGCAAAACGGCCTGATGCAGCCGCCGGGCAAAACCGCTCATCGCCTCTGTTTCCTTCGCTTCGCTGACCGGAGAGCGTCAACGATCATGATCGTCGATGACGAGGCACTCAACGTCAAGCTGAGGCGAGGCCGCTCGTCCGATCCGATTCGCCCGCGCGCAGCACGATCGCAGAATCTAATTTGTGGAACGGCGATCGGCGAAAGAGAGAGTTAGAGCGAGAGCTTGCCTAACCGGTTGCAGGTCCAGCGTCGGACCAGGCAGACGACGCGCTCGAGCGTGTCGCGGTCGAAGTACTCCAGCCGTTCTTTGCCGGCAAACGGATAGTCGACGCTGCGAATGACTGCGATCAATTCGGGAGTCGACATCACGCGACGGATTTCGTCGTCGGTGAGGGTCGAAATGCGCTCGAGATTGAATTGACGAACGGGAACGGGTCGATCGAGTTCGTGATCGATGAGCGAATTGGTGGTGGCCATTCAGGGAACTCCTGGCCCAAAAGTCACCGCAAACGTCATGCCAAGGCCGCCGGCCTGCGTCTGCCGCGGCACGCCTTTGTCTCAACCTCGCCAATTTCACCGGAATTCGGCATTTCAGCCCCGGAATACGGGAAGGCCGAATGGCCTCTTTCCGTTGCGGGCAGCAACCTTTGCTCGCCGGGTAATCAGGCCTGATGAAGACTCAGGCATCAGGAAGTGAGCGGAAAACGACCCGGCAAACGCAGATCGCTGAAAAACAGAACCAATGCGGCAATTATGCCCCCGCGACGCGCGAGTTGGCAAGCGCCAGGATTCGGCGATCCCCAGTGAGCGGCTGACGGCCGAGCAGCGCGAAGAGATACCCGGTCGTGGATCCCGGACCGACAGCCGAGCTGTCGGTTTGGGAAAAGTGCCTCTGAGCTCGATTCACTACGGGCAATATCCAACTGATGCCGAATCATGATCGTGTGCAAACAATCCAACGCGCTCTCACACCCGCGACTCGCCAAGAACGTGCCGCGAGGCTACGATCGAGGCCAGTCACTTCCGCGGGCCGAAGCTCGTTTTCTCAACGGATCGATTCTCCGATATCGAGCGGCACCAGGCAGGCCTTCCCATGAGCGACGACTACGGCTATTCGCGCGGCGGAGCGCGAATCCGAATCTTGCCGATTGTGATCGGCGTGATCGTGATCGCGGCCATGATGGTCCGCGGCTGCCAGCAAGGTCCCTTCGGTCGCCGGCAAATCGTGGGGATGGGCCCCGAGCAAGAGGCATCGCTCGGCGCGCAGGCCTACGGGCAGGTCCTGTCGCAGGCGCAAGTCGTCCGTGATTCGCCCGTGACCCAAGTCGTGCGCCGGCTGGCGGAAGACCTGATCGCGGCGTCGCGCGA
>DASPSM010000908.1:0-10860 GCA_035623955.1 Planctomycetaceae bacterium | reverse complement strand
CGACAGTGGTTGTTCCTTTGCATAGCGTGCGGCCAGGAACGACGAGAGGATCAAGACCCCTTTGGAATGCAGCGCGCCGCCGAGCTTGACTTCTCGTTCGATATCGGTGACCTCACCTCGTCCTAGCCTGGCCGTTGCTGTGATCCGAATGGGGTGCCCAAAGCGAAAGTTGGCCAGATCGATTGCGGCCAGACCATTGACCTGGGCAACACGAGTCCCGCTGGTGCCGATCAGCAGTGTTCCGCGGACGATCTCCTCGATGCCGCGCTTGCGGATACGGTCCGATCGCTCGATCTGGGCATCGATGGCGGTTTGAACGTCTCTAGCATCGATGACAGCGGCGCCCAGCTTGCCCGCTGCGTAGTCGGCCTCTCTCAGCACGTCGGCGATCGAACGCATGTGGGTCGAAAGCTTTTCCGAATCGTCCGCGAGACGGGCCGAATACTCCGCGAGCCGAGCGATCGCCGAGCGATTCAGGGGCCGATGTCCTTCCCGCCGAGCCAGCGTTGCCACAAATTGCGCGAATCTCCGGCAGTTCTCCGGGGTCCGCTGCATGTCCTCTTCAAAGTCGACGTTCACTTTGAACAAGTCGGGGAAATCGGGATCGAGCGCGAACAACAAGTAGTACAGGATCCGGTCGCCGAGCAGCACGACTTTGACATTGAGGGGGATCGGCTCGGGGTCGAGCGAGACCGTGCTGATCAAGCTGAGCATTTCACCCATCGACTCGATGCGGATGCGGTGAGCGATGAGCGCGCGCTTGAGCCCCTCCCATGCGTAGGGTTGCTGAAACAGGCGTTGCGCGTCGATCACCAGATAGCCGCCGCTGGCCCGGTGGAGCGCCCCCGCCTTGATCAACATGAAGTTGGTGAGGAGCGCCCCCATTTCTGTCTGGTGCTCAAATCGCCCGATCAGGTTCTGGTAGCTCGGATGATCCTCGGAGACAACCGGAGCCCCGTTCGTGTTGCTGTGGTCGACGACGAGATTGATCTCGTAATCGCCAAAAGCCCGGCGCTCCTGCAACGGAGCGCCCCCTTCCTCGGCCGGCTGCCACTCTTCCACCCGTTCGAGAATGTCAGCTTGGACAGCATCAAAGTACTTGACGACTTGAGGAAGATCGGCGTAACGCCCTTTGATCTGGTTGAGCAGGTGGCCGATAGCCAGGGCAATCGCCTCCCGGTGCAACGCCTTGATCTTGTCGCGAGCCTCTTTGCGCAGCGGTGGCAACTTCTCGATGACGGCTTGCAGCTCGTCTTGCAGTGTCGAAATCTTGTCTTCGATCTGCTTCTTGTCTGCGGCGGACAGTTTTTCGAACTCGTCGGGGCTGAGAATCTGACCGTCGCGCAAAGGAGCCAGCGCAAACCCTGCGGGGGTGCGAATCAATTGAACCTGTTGCGCGAGGGCTTTGTCGGCGACTGCCTGCACGCTCTGGTTGTAACCTTCGATCGCTTCGTGTTCGGCGGCCTGCACGCGGGCGCGATGCTCCTCGCTTTCCAAGGCGGCCGGGACTGCTCCTGCCAGGTCCTCAATAAGCGTACGAACATCATTTCGCAGTTTTGCACCCCGACCCGACGGAACCGAAATCGCCAAAGGGCGCCGCGGGCTCTCGAAATTGTTGATGTAGCACCAATCGGGCGGGACAGTCCCCGACGCGGCCGCTTTCCCCACGCACTGTTCGACGAGCGTTCGTTTTCCGATTCCGGGCGGCCCGAGGACAAAAATGTTGTATCCGGCTTGCCGAACCTCAATGCCGAAATTGACTGCCTTTTCGGCGGTTGGCTGTCCGACGATTTCCGCAATGTCGGGGGCGTTGGCTGTCGTGTCGAAATCGAACATCGCCGGATCACAGCGCCAGGTCAGCTGGTCGGCCGATAGCGGCTTCAGTCGATCGGTGCTCTGCGGAGACGTCGTCACGCGGAGTTCCTCGGGCTGTTCTTGCGACGTGCAGGTCTGGTGATCCTCATCGCAAGCCAACGGATCGTTGTTTTAGGATGCCTTCTCGACAAAGAACGTCAATGGTTCGACGGCAGGTTGCGATCCGCTCCAGGGCATTTTCATACAATTCGGCTTCCGGTCGAACGCAGTGCGCCACGCCCTCGCGCTGCGCCTGAAGCGCCGTGGCCGCTGCGACGCGCGCCGAAGTTCTCCAATCCTCCATGGTCGGAAGGATGCGGTCGTCGCGAAGGCCGGTAGCCTCGGCCTCGTCCGCCAGCGCATGTGCGGCAGCCATTGCCATGCCGTCGGTGATGGCGCGAGCCCTGACGTCCAGGGCCCCGCGGAAAATTCCCGGGAATGCCAATGAGTTATTGACCTGATTGGGGAAATCACTGCGACCCGTCCCCACAATCCGGGCGCCGCCTTCTTTGGCCTCCCAGGGCCAAATCTCGGGAACCGGGTTGGCGCAGGCGAAGACGATCGCATCGCTCGCCATTCCGCGTATCCACTCGGGCCGAATTACTCCCGGACCAGAGCTGGAGAATGCGATGCACACGTCGGCGCCGTGTAGCGCCTCGGCGATGCCGCCGGTGATTTGTGCCTTGTTGGATTGCTGGCAGACAGTCCACTTCTCTGGAAACTCATCCTGCACGCGCTCGAGATCGTCCCGTCGCGAATGTAAAGTTCCCTCCGTGTCGCACGCCACGATTCGTCCGGGGTCGGCGCCCGCGCAAACCAGCAGCCGAAACGTGGGGACGTTCGCCGCTCCGATGCCAACCAGAACAATTTTGACGTTCCCCAATCGCTTGCCGACAATCTTCAAGGCATTCGTCAGTGCGGCGAGTGCTACGGTCGCCGAGCCCTGCTGATCGTCGTGCCAGATTGGAATCGTCGCTGCCCTTCGAAGTCGGTCTAGAACGCGAAAGCACCCGGGTTGGGCAATGTCCTCGAGGTTGATGCCGCCAAAGGACGGCTCGAGCGCCTTGACGGTGTCAACCAATTCGTCGAGCGAGTGCGTTCGAACACAGAGCGGAACGGCGTCGACGCCCCCCAGATACTTGAAGAGCAGTGCTTTACCTTCCATCACGGGCAGCCCTGCCTCGGGGCCGATGTTTCCTAGGCCCAACACTCGCGTTCCGTCTGAGATGATCGCCACCGTGTTGCCGCGGTTGGTGTAGTCGAAGACGGTCTCTGGCTGCTCTTGGATGGCTCGACACGGTGCGGCCACGCCGGGGGTGTACAGCAGGGCAAAATCGCCGAGATCGCCGATTGGGCATTTCGTCGCCGTCTGCAGTTTTCCGCGATAGAAACGGTGATAGTCGAGAGCCTCGGCATCGACCGAATGCGCGGCCGACCTCGACTGAAGGTTGGCGCTCATGGGGCCACTCCTTCGATTTCCGCGCGCCTCCGCTCGGGGCGGCCGGGCGCTCGTTGATTCCCCAAGGCAGGCGTCGAGACGAAAATGCGAGCATCGAGGACTCTGATCCCCTGTTGATTCGGGAGGATGCCGATCGGGTTGAAGTCGGCCTCGCGGATCTCGGGCACAAGCCCGACCAGGAAAGAGACTCTCAACAGGCAGTCTTTCACGGCTTCGATTTCTTCGGGACCACTGAGGATCCGCGAGGCGAGGGATTCCCGAATCAACTCGTCGGCATCGCGGTCCGTGAGCGGATGCAGGCGACAATGCACATCGCGCAAAGCCTCGACCTGAACACCCCCCAGCCCGAAGCTGATGAGACATCCAAACGCCGGATCCCTTTTGATCCCGATCATCGTTTCGCGGCCGCCAGGCACGAATTGCTGGACGAACATGCCGGACAGGTCGCTCACCGCGCGAGAGATTCGTTCGTAGGCTTCTCGCAACTCGGGACCGCTACGGATGTCGACCGCGACTCCTCCCCCCGCCGACTTATGGAGCAATGTCGGCGCGAGAGCTTTGAGGACGACCGGAAATCCGATCGTCTCGGCAAAGTGGACAGCGTCCTCCTTCGTCAAGGCAATGTAACTGGAGGGTGCGGGCAGACTGGCGCTCTCCAACAGTGCCGAGACATCCTCGGGCGAAAGCCAGGTACCTGTCAATTCGCCCGGCACCAACCCCTTGATTGCGCGTCTGGCAGACTTCGGTGAGACGTTCTCTAACGGGGGAATAACTCCGGGTGCTTTTGCCGACCACTCGGCATACTCGACAGCGCCGCGAAGTGCTCGGGCCGCAGCCTCCGGATAACGGAAACAGGGAATCGATGGATTGGCATCGCGGAGCTCGCGAGGGGGCTCTTCAGATTCCATGAAGACAGCCAAAAACGGCATCGCTTTGAATTTTCCGGCGTACTCACGCATTACGCGCGCGATCTGAGGAGAGGTGCCCGGCAGCCGTGGGACGTAGATCACAACCACCGCGTCGAAATCTCCCGAATCTAGTACATGATGCAGACAATGAGCGAACTGGTCCGGGTCCGTCGTTCCAATCAGATCAATCGGATTGCTGACCGTGGCTTGCGGCGGAACGACGCGACGCAGCGCTGTCTTCGTGGCGGCTGAGAGCTCCGGCAGTGTGAACCCCTGAGCCTCGAGAGCGTCGGCACAAAGGACGGCTGGACCGCCGGCGTTCGTAAGCACGGCCACGCGTCGGCCCCGCGGAAGGGGTTGCGTCGCCAACATGGCGGTTGTTCCGCAGAGGTCCTCTAGTGTCTCGACCCGGACGATTCCGGCCTGCTTGAACAAGCCTTCCGCCGCGACGTCTGGGCTGGCCAATGCGGCCGTGTGGCTGCCCGCGGCGTGCGTTCCCGCTTGCGTCCGACCCGCCTTGAGAGCCACGATTGGCTTTAGACGGCCCACGCGGCGGGCGATCTCCAACAGTTCGCGCGGATTTTGAAAGGACTCCAGATAGAGTTGAATCACGCGTGTTTGCGGGTCGTCGCTCCAGCATTCCAGGAGCGCGTTCTCACCCACGTCGAGTTTGTTCCCGATCGACACCAGCTTGGAAATTCCCAGCCCCCATTCGCGCATGTATTCCGGGTAGACGAACCCCAACGCACCGCTTTGAGTGCAGATCGCCACGTTGCCGGCCGGCGGATTGGGTCGGCCGAACGTGGCGTTCAGCGGTGCGTCGGGCGCCGTGCTCAATAATCCAAGGCAGTTGGGGCCAACCATCGGAATGCGCGCCTCGCGAAGAAGTTCGAGCAGCTCATCGGCCTTCTGGCGCCCGCTCCCGTCGATCTCGGAGAAGCCCGCGGAAATGACCACCACGGCTTTGACTCGTTTTTCCACGCATTGCCGTGCCACATCGAGCACCGCCGCGGCGGGAATGGCAATCAGAGCCAAATCGACCGGTTCCGGGATCTCGCTCAGCGACCGAAATGCCCGCAGTCCGTCGATTTCCCCCGCATGCGGGTTGACGGGGAATATTGGACCGCGGAACGAGTAACATACATTTCGAAATAACGTCCCGCTCATCGAGTCCGCATCGCGGCTGGCGCCGATCACGGCCACCGACCGCGGCCGGAACAGCGCCTCCAGATCAGGCACTGCTGCTTCGCGACTGCGCGTCTCCGTACGAGCAGGCTCTACGTGATGATTCTTCATCGATGTCATCCCGACTCTCTCGGGTCGCTGAACGCCGGTCGAGTCAACCACTTCTGCGGTAGTGCATCGCCGTTTTGACGCGCTCGAGCGCCAATCGGACGGCCGCCTCTCGAGGTGTGATCTTCTCTTCGCGGCTGCGCGCGAGAATTTCTCGCGTGTTGCGGGGGATCTTTGCCGCGATCTGATCGAAGGCGAAAGTCTCCGATTCGCCGTGGTACTCAAGCGCGGCACAAATCACGCCTCCCGCGTTGGCGATAAAGTCGGGGACGTTCACGATCCCACGCTCGTAGAGGATCCGCTCGGCATCGTCCGTCGCAGGAATGTTGGCCCCCTGAAGGACGAGTTTTGCCTTGATGTCGCGGGCGTTATCCGCGTGAATGCAATCGGGGCGCGCTGCAGGAATCAGGATGTCGCACGGGACGCCGAAGAGCGCGTCGCGTGACAGCTTTTCACCTCGCGGAAGGCTGGCGACTTTTCCCGTTTTGCGTTTCAGCTGTGACAAAGCCTCGACGTCGATTCCGGCCGCGTCAAAGACAGTGCCGTCCAGATCATTGACGGCGACGAGTCGCGCCCCGTGCTTGACCAGAAAGCGAGCCGCGTGCTGCCCCACGCTGCCGAATCCCTGAACCGCAACCCGGGCGCCTTTGAGGTCGAGGCTGCAAAACTCCACCGCGACTTGAGCGCATTCGGCGAGCCCGAAGCCCGTGGCGCCGATCTCATCCAAGGGGATGCCGCCGAGCACGCGCGGCAATCCCAGCGAGCGGCCGATTTCGTCGTGCACCCAGGCCATGGATTCTTCGTTGGTCCCCATATCAGGGCCGGGGATGTACTCCTTCAGATCTCGAATCGCCCGCGCAAACGCGCGAACGAAGTGCTCTTTGTTTACATCCTTCGGATCAGCCACGATCCCGGCTTTGCCGCCACCGTGGGGCAGGCCCGCCGCAGCATTTTTGAGTGTCATGGCCCGAGCGAGGCGAAAGACTTCGGATGTTGTCACGTCGGGCGCCATGCGGACGCCGCCGATCGATGGGCCGCAGGCGACACTATCGACAACGACCATGCCACGCACTCGCGTGACAGGGTCGTTCCAATGAACGACCTTGATCGGGCCCAATTCATCACAGATGCGAGCGAAGTCGAAGTTGAGTTCCGGCACGACATCGAACTCCTAGCGGTGGACGAACGTGGCTGCAAACGAACTCAACCGACCGGCGCTGGCTCCCGCGCGTGCTCGGCCGAGCGCACATTGTCCCAATACTTGTTGACGTTCGCTTGAATTTCTGCCAGCACGCTCTCGTTCTTCTCCGGCAGGAATAGGTGCCGAAAGCGGCGCTGCGGCTTGAGATATTCTCCGACTGGTTTAAGCCGACCCGGAATCCACGTGTGGCGGACTTTGCCGTCGACCGCCTCCTTCAAAGGCCACACGCCCGTCTCGACGGCGAGTTTCGCCAACTTATCGCTCAGCTCCGGGTCGAAGCCCCAGCCGGTCGGACAAACGGCCAGCGACAAGAACAGCTTCGGCCCGCGGCGCTTCATCGCCCGATAGACCTTATCCGCAAGATCGACCGGTTCATGCGAGCTGACAGTCGCAACGTAGAGGGGCTTGTGCGCTCGCCAGATTTCAAAAATGTCTTTCTTGGCCTCGGGTAAACTTCCTGCCGACGTCGCCGTCTTTGAGCCCAGCGGGGACGCGGCCGACGTTTGAAATCCCGTGTTGCCGTAGGCTTCGTTGTCGTAGCAGAGATACCAGAAGTCCAAGTTGCGATGGATCGCTGCAGACGTCGGCGACAGACCCATGTCGTACGTCGATCCATCGCCCGCCAGCACGAGGACTTTGAGATCTTCGCTCTCGGGAATCCGACTCTTTGCGATCAAGATGTCGAGCGCGTCGCGGACGCCCTGCGCCCCGGCCGAGGCGCTGGCCATCGTCGTATACAGCCACGAGGAGCGCAGCGGCGTGAACGGATAAGTCGCCATCAGCGTCATGCAGCCGGCGGCGTTGACGATCACCACGTTGCCGCCCAGTGCCTTGTGCATCAGCCGCAACGTCGTCAAGCCACCGCAGCCGGCGCACAGCGGAGAACCCGGCGCGATAAACTCCTCGCGTGGCAGGTCTTTCAGGCTCTTGTAGTGTTCACGTTGCACTTTCATGCCGGCACCTCTTCCAGCGTTTTGCCTGCGGTCGCCAAGCGGCCCTGGACCTGCCGCCATTCGGCCGCCGTCATCAACAGTTCGGGCTGCGCGGGACCAGCATTGGGCGCAGCCGATTGGGCCACTTCCAGGACGTGGTCGAACTCGGCACGACTGATGTCTTTGCCACCAAGGCCGCCGACAAATGAGCATAAGACTCGCGGTCGCGGCGCAGAATTGGCCAGCGTGGCCGCCAACTCGGTGAACAGAATTCCGCCCGAACCCGGCGACAGATTCTGGTCGATGACGGCGACCGCGCGGCAATGCCCCAGCGCCTCGGCCAGTGCGGCCGCCGGCCAGGGCCGAACCATTCGCCCGCGCACGAGTCCGACCTTTTTTCCAGCCGCTCGCCAGCGATCGACCGCCGCTTTTCCTTTGGTGGAGAAGGACCCAGCCATCACGATCGCGGTATCTGCATCATCCATCCGATATGGTTCGATGACTCCGTACGTGCGGCCGAACTGACTGGCGAAATCGCTGGCAACCTCGGCGTGCACTTCCAGCGCGTTCTGCATTGCCAGATGCATCTGGTACCGGAAATAGCTGTAAGTCGCCCCGTCCATCACGGCGACACCGTGCGCCATCGGCTGCGAGGCGCGAAAAGTCGGGTGTTTGGGCTCGAACATCGGCAGGAACTCGCGGACTGCCAACGCGTCGGGAATCTCGACCGGCTCCCGCGTGAACGAGAGGTAAAAGCCGTCCAAATTGACCAGCACGGGCAGGCTGACACGGGCGTCTTCCGCAATCCGATAGGCCATCAAGATACTGTCCAGCACTTCCTGGCACGTCTCGCAGTGGAGCTGCACAAAGCCGCTGTCGCGCGCGGCCAGCACGTCGTTGTGATCGGCCCCCAGCGTGATCGGGGCCGAGAGCCCGCGCGAAACGTTAACCAGCACGAATGGGGTGCGCCATCCGGAAACGGTATAGAGAACCTCCATCGCGTAAACGAGTCCCTGGCTCGAGGTGGCAGTGAAGACCCGCACGCCCGTGGCGGCAGCCGCCGCGGCCGCCGTCATCATCGAATGTTCACTGTCGAGCGTGACGAAGCGCCCTTCCATCTCTCCGCCGCCGTACCATTCGGCCAGCGTTTCGATGATTTCGGTCTGCGGCGTGATCGGGAACGCTGGCACGTACTCGACGCCCGCCAGTCGCGCTCCCCATGCGGCGGCCGCATTGCCGCTGAGCATTCTGGTCACCATGCTCGCGTCTCCTTTTCGCGCCCGATCGCTTCGAGCGGGCAAACCTCACGGCAGATCATGCAGCCTTTGCAATGGTCGTAATCGATGACGGGATAGCCTTCCGAATCGATCGCAATTGCCCCGTCGGGACACTGAACGAAGCACAGCCCGCAGCGCGTGCAAATCGATCGGTCGATAACGGGCAGCTCGACCCGCCAGGTGCCTGTGTGCAGCGCAACGGCGTTGCCCGGATCGACGACGCTGGGGGTGCCGCGAAACGGCGATTCGTAGGGAATCGAAGCCAGCGCGACGGGCGCCGTCTCAGCCGTCTCCGGCTTTTCAAAATGAATGATCGGCAGCGCATTAAACACCTCGTGCGCGATCGCGACGTTCTTATCGATATCGGGGGAGGGAACATGAAGCTCGGCGAACTCTCGCCGCATCGCGTCGTCGAGAATGTCGAGCGTAATGAGGCCGCACAACCGGCTCGCAGCGGCAGCCAGCCCCGCGCTCAAGGCCGAGGCGCGGCCCAAGATTCTCTGCGTGCAGTCGGTCACGTCGTAGGAAAAAACAGGGCAACGGATCTCATCCCGCTCGATGACTTCCGCCGCCGAAGCACAATTGATGAAGATCCCGGAGGCTTGGTCTTGTCCCGTCAGGACGGCGGCACCGGGATCCTTCAGCAGCGTTTCATCGGCAACGACGATCAAGTCCGGGTCTGAAATGGCGCCGCGCTCGAGAATAAGTGCCTGATCGATTCGGTTGTACGCTGCCACTGCCGCTCCGCGTCGTTCGGCCCCGTAGACCGGCGAATCCTGACAGACGTACCCCTGCAGGAACGCGGCCGTACCGACAATGCGGCTGGCCGTTTTCACTCCGTGACCGCCGCGCCCGTGAAAGCGAATCCGGATCACGTTTTCGGTTCCTTCATGATTAGAGGCAAATCACGCGTCGCGGAGCGTGCGGTTGACGTCACCACGCGTGCGTATCCGCACATCCCCATGCTGATTTCCCAGCGAATTCGCCCGATCAATGCTCGCGACGCTTCCAAATGCAGATGCCGTACCAGCAGCAACCTTGCCGGGAAACGGGCGAACGGCTTGCGAGACGGCAGGTTCGTCGGCGCGTAACTTGCGGTTCGGGACCCTCGGTCGAACTATGACACTCCCAGAGCGAGATGAGCTTAGGCGGGCCCACTACAACGCTCGCGTTGTCCAGATTCGCCGCGTCCACGACGAGCTGATGGTATTGCGCGCCGCCCCGGATCCGCCCCATCCCGTCGTGCGTCCCGGGCAATACACCGTGCTGGGCTTGGGAGTGTGGGAGCCGCGAGTTGATGGCGTGCCGAGCAGCCGTTTGGGAGAGGGAGCGAGGCCCGGGTTAATTCGGCGAGCGTATTCCCTCTCGTGCCCGATGCTGGATGACCGAGGCAAACTGGCGACGGTCGGCGACCTGCCGTTTTTGGAGTTCTATTTGAACCGTATTTACAAGCCAAGGGACGAACCGCCGATGCTCACGCCGCGACTATTCCGCTTGAGCGAAGGCGATCGTTTATACGTCGGCCGCCACGCGACCGGGCACTACACGCTCGAAGCGATTCATGGTGGTGAGAACGTGATCTTCATGGCGACCGGAACCGGTGAGGCCCCTCACAATGCGATGGTCGCCGAGTTGCTCCGTCGACGTCACAAAGGCAGGATTGCCGTCATCACGTGCGCCCGCTTTCGGCGCGATCTGGCTTACCTCGAAGTGCATCGAGCCCTCGAACGGTGTTTCCCCGGCTACCGATACATCGCTTTGACGACGCGGGAGCCCGAAAACCTCGTCGCTTCAGATCCTGGGTACATCGGCAAGAAGTACTTGCAGGATTGGATCGCTTGCCCGGACGTAGCCGACCAGATCGGATTTGCTCTCGAGCCGGTGCACACGCATGCCTTTCTGTGCGGTGCGCCAGCGATGATCGGACTGCCCACTC
>DASPSM010000905.1:0-25320 GCA_035623955.1 Planctomycetaceae bacterium | reverse complement strand
CCCAATCATCGGGCGTTCGTCGAGCGGCGTCTTCGCGAGATCCCGGCCGAGATCCCCAAGGCCAAAGGGAAGCGGCTCGCGGCGCTGCAGACCGAGCTCAAGCGGCTCGAGGCCGAGCGCGACCAGTTTCGCGGCAAGAGTCTAGAGAAACTTCCCGAGCGCGAGCGGATTCTGCACGAGCGGGCTTTCTGCACGAACGTCGGCGATCCGGCTTATCGCCAGCTCGCCGAAATCGTCTACCGCGACGGAGGGGTCGAGCGACGGCTCCGCGCGCCGAAAGGAGACGTGTTCCATCAGTTTCGCGCGGACGTCGAGGCCGGCCGGCTGCCGACCGTCTCGTGGCTCGTCGGCCCGCAGGAGTTTTCGGACCATCCGTCGTCCGCGTGGTACGGCGCCTGGTACATCGCCGAGGCGCTCGACATCCTCACGCGCAATCCGGCCGTCTGGAAAAAGACGATCTTTCTGCTGACGTACGATGAGAACGACGGCTATTTCGATCACTGTCCGCCGTTTGTCGCGCCGCATCCGCGGCGTCCCGAGACGGGGCTGGTGACCCGCGGCATCGACGCAAGCATCGAGTACGTCGAGCTGGCTGACGACCGCAAGCGGGCCCGCCACGGAAACGCGCGGGGCGGTCCGATCGGCCTCGGCTACCGCGTGCCGATGGTGATCGCCTCGCCCTGGAGCCGCGGTGGCTGCGTCTGCTCGCAGGTGTTCGATCACACGTCGGTGCTGCAGTTTTTGGAGCATTTTCTCAGTCGCAAGTCTGGCAAGCAGGTGACGGAGCCCAACATCAGCCGCTGGCGGCGGACCGTCTGCGGGAATCTGACGGCCGCGTTTCAACCGGCGGCCAAAGCAGGCGATGCCAGCCTGCCCTTTCCGCCGCGCGACACGTTTTTGGAATCGATCCACCAGGCGCAGTTCAGAGAGGTGCCCTCCGACTTTCAGGCCCTCAGCCCGAGCGAGCTGGAAGAAATTCGCCGGGCTCCGACCCGTTCGCCTCGACTGCCGCGCCAGGAGCCGGGGACGCGGCTGGCCTGTCCGCTGCCGTATGAGCTGCGCGTCGACGGATCGCTCGACGAGGGTCGCAAAGCGTTTTCGATCCGCTTCGAGGCGGGAAAGGAACTCTTTGGCCCCCGCGCGGCCGGAGCACCCTTTATCGTCTACGCGCTGGGCAGCACGGCCAAGGTCACCGTCCGCAATTACGCGGTCGAAGCCGGCGAGCGCTTGGACGATGCGTGGTTTCTCTTCGAGTTCCCGGAGGGGCGCTACCGGCTGCACGTTTACGGCCCCAACGGCTTCTTCCGCGAATTCGCCGGCACCGCGGAGGATTCGCGCGTCGAGTTGCGCTTCGAGACTCCGCGTGGCCAACGCGGCGCCGCGAGGCTGACAGGCGAGGCGGCAATCGTTGCCGTCAATCGCGATCCCGAAAAGAGCGTGACGGTCGAAGTCCGCGACGAGGCCTATCACAATCCCGCGCAGTCACGGTCACTGAAGCCCCGAGAAACAACGACGTTCACCTTCCCCACGCAGAATTCGTCGGGCTGGTACGATCTGACATGCCGCGTCAGCGAGTCAGCGGCGGCGTACGTCAAGCGTTATGCCGGCCGGGTCGAGACAGGCGATTGGACGACCAGCGACCCCGCGATGGACCGCCCCCTTCCCGAAGCGCCAGCCAGCCGAACGAAAGAGCAGCTCGGCTCCGTGACTGGCCTGCTTTCTCCGCAGGGGTGATCGCGGACGTCCATTGCCCTCTTGGCCAATTTTTTATCGGCTGCTCTTGACAAAGGGCTTGCCATTCATTTTGATATCACAAACTTGGTCGTGTTTATTCGAGCGCTTTGTGCTTTTTGGGAGGAAAAGCGCCATGCAGGGATGTGACAAGAAACGAGGATGCCTCCCGTCCTCAAATGGATGTTGTCGGAGCTAACCCCCTGGCTCCGCGCGACCTGGGGCGAGATCTTCCCACGATGGTCGTGGACGCCCTTGTCCCCGAAATTTCCGCGAACCCATACATCAAAAGGCCAGTCTCAGATATATAACCTAGTGAATCGTGATTAATTAAAATCCCAGTGCAAGGACCGCTTGTGTTGATGCCTTGCCCCCCGCCCCTAGCCCAAGGAGCTTTCGGCTCAATGAATCGTTTGCGTTCGACTTCAACCCACCATCACGGTTTTACGCTGATCGAGCTGTTGGTCGTGATCGCGATCATTTCCACGCTCATCGCATTACTCTTGCCGGCAGTCCAGGCAGCCCGCGAGGCCGCTCGCCGCACCCAATGCCGCAACAACCTCAAACAGTTCGGAGTGGGGCTGCACCACTATCACGACGTTCACAGAATGTTCCCCCAAGCGGGCACCGTCGGAATTGTGTTTGTGGGAGGGCAGCCCACGTTTGGGAGCTTTGCCACCGGCACGATGGCCTTGTGGCCCTTCATGGAGCAAACGGCCATCGCCAAGGCCTACAACTGGGCGGCCGCGTCGCTGTTTCAAACACAAACGACTTTGTCGGTCGTTGTTCAAGCCAAGGCGAGCGGTCTGTATCGCTGCCCCTCCGACACCGCGCCGCTCGATTTGATCAACGTGTTCGCGATTCCCGCCGACGATCGATTCGGCAAGGCGTCGTACTCGACGAACTACATCTTCTCGCACGGAGTGAACGACGCCATCTGCTCGGAAACGCAGATCCCCGGCACCGCGGCCGCGGCGAAGCTGGTTCCGATTCCCGCAAACGAAAAGGGAGCGTTCGGCGTCAATACCAACACCAAGCTTCGCGACATTACCGACGGCACGTCCAGCACTTTTGCCATGGGCGAGGGGGCACAGGGCGCTTATACGGCAAATCCAAAGTGGCCTGTTTGCAGCGGACGGTTTTGCACGACTGCGGATTCGGTCTCGCAGGGGGCGGGTCAGGCCTGGGTGACCGACGGTCCGCTCAACCCGAGCGGCTTGATTCCCGCGATGAATATCGCGTGCAACGTCATCCCCTCCGGTGACCTGATTGATGCCGGCGCGGCTGGTCTCGACCCGCAACTCGCATTTATCCGCACGGGGTATCTGATGGGCTCCACCATGGAACCCCTCAACAAGACGCCGGTGACGGCATCGTACTTTGCGGCGAGTGTCTTCGGCGGGGGACCGGGGATCACCGCGTTTACCTGCCAGAGCACATGGACGCTCAAAGGGCCGGGCTTTCAGCCGTTGACGCTCCAGCAGGCAAGCGCGCAGGCGCCTCTAAGCTACGGCGGCGCCTATGGCAGCATGTCGAATTTCCGCAGCGACCATCCGTTAGGCGGCTTGTTCTTGTTGTGCGATGGTTCGGTGCAGTTCATCAACGAGAGCATCGACATGTCGGTGTACACGGGCCTTTCCACGATCCAGGGGGGAGAAACCGTGCAGGGATCGCTCGCCGAGTAAACCGGGCAAGGGACGCGGACCGGCGATCGTCTCCTCGCGCCGGCCCGCGTACCGCCCTCGCATGCATCCTTCGCTGGACGCGTTTTGATACTTCGAAGAAATGAGTTTATTCCAAAGCGGCACTCAGCATTCCTGCCGATCTGCATACCCTGTGATCGACCCACCCGAGCCTGGTCACGAGCCTACGGACGAAGAACACACGATGTTGCAAGCTGTACCCGCATCTCTTGCAGACCGGCCTCAAGGTCACAGCCGCAGGCGCTCCTCGCTGGCCGAGGGTGGCTTCGAGGGCATGCTCGGCCAGAGCGCCCAGATGAAAGAAATCTACGAGCTCGTCCGTCGCGTCGCGGCAAGCAATGCGACGGTCCTGCTTACGGGGGAAACGGGCACCGGAAAGGAATTGGTGGCCCGAGCCCTGCATCGCCTCAGCTCGCGGTCCGGCGGACCGTTTGTCCGAGTCAATTGCGGCGCACTCAGCGAGAGCCTGCTGGAGAGCGAACTGTTTGGACACGTCAAAGGCGCATTTACGAGCGCGATCGAGAACCGGAGGGGGCGATTCGAGGCCGCTCACGGTGGAACGGTCTTCTTGGATGAGATCAACTCCGTCAGTTACAAGCTGCAAGTCAAACTCTTGCAAGTCTTGCAGGAACACGAATTCGAGCGCGTGGGCGACACCCAAACCATCGAGGTCGATTGCCGAATCATCGCGGCAACGAATCGCGACTTGCTCGAAGAGATCGAAGCGGGCCGCTTTCGCGAGGATTTGTATTACCGCCTGAACGTCGTTCCGATCTATCTGCCTCCCCTGGCAGAGCGTCGCGAGGACGTTGCCAGCCTCGTCGAGTACTTCGCATCGACCTATGCGGCTTCGAACCGCCGCTCCGTCCCGCGAATTCCGCGGGAGACGCTCGCTGCCCTCGAGCATTACTCCTGGCCTGGCAATGTCCGCGAGCTGCAAAACTACGTCGAGCGGGCGATCGTCCTTTCGCAGGGCAATTCGCTGACTCTCGACCTCTTCCCCCCGCAAGTGCGCGGCCTCGCGCCGGTTCGAGTCGGACGCGATCGACGCAAAGACGTCGAAGCTCTGTGTCGTGAATTGGCGGCGCGCGGCATGACCGACACCGACGAGTCTGGGACCGGGGCTTACTACTACGTCGTTGGTCTGGCTGAAAAGGCGTTGATCCAACACGTGCTGACCGCCTGCCATGGGGTTCAAGTCAAGGCAGCGGCTCGCCTCGGGATCAATCGGAACACCCTCTACAAGAAGATGCGCGACCACGGTCTCGACGACGGGGAGTCGGAATTGAGTCATTGACCATGACCGTCAGCCACCATCCACCGAGTCCAGCGGAACGAACGTCTCACTCGGCTCGGGTTTGCCGGCGCTGGCGTTGATGTTCAAACAGCCCGATCAACAAATGCTTTCTGACGTATACCAAGCTCAACTCCAATGGCGCCGGGTCGCCGTTTATCGACCGATGAGGGTCGACGTCGAAGTTGTGAAGCGGACGGCGGCACGCCAGCCAGCGGAACTCTCCGGAGCGTGCGATGGCGGAATGCGCGTGCTGCTTCGCCGCGAACCGACGAGTCATGACCAGAGCGCCATCGCTCTCTGCGCACGCAGCGGCCGCCGAATCGGCGCCCTACCTGCAGAGATCGCGGAATGGGTCGCTCCCCTGCTCGATTCGGGAAAAGCGGCGTTCGACGGTGAACTCTGGTCGCTCGAGGGAAGCGCACCCCGGTGCGGGCAACTCGCCTGCTGCTGGCTGCTGGTCCTCACGCATCACGAGCTTCTGCCAAAGATTCGATCATCCTGGGACGGCTGGTGGCTTCGCGCGGTCGCCGCGACGGTGGCCTGCAGAGAGCTCATGTTTTTGACACTTTTTTACGCGCACGCGCTGCGTTCAGGAAAACGGTCGCGACGACCTGGCACCCTGGTGCCTCAAACGATTTCCGAACGGTCCTGAAGAAAGAAAGGTTCTCCAATGCCTGCGTTCGAAAATGGCGGTCGCTGCTCGTGCTCGAAGCGAGGCTCGGTGCGGCGCGCCGGATTCACGCTGATCGAGCTGTTGGTCGTGATTGCGGTCATCGCGGTCCTCATCGCTCTGCTGTTGCCCGCCGTACAAGCGGCGCGCGAGGCCGCGCGCCGCACTCAATGTCGCAACAACCTGAAGCAGATCGCGCTGGCGGCGCACAACTATCACGACGTGAACCTGTCGTTCCCGGCGGCGTTCACGCTGATGTTCGGCCCGGGTTTGTATTGCCAATGGTGCTGCGACCCGCTTCACGCGGCGTGCGTGATGCCCTATAGCGATTTCAACACTCACGTCTGGGGCGAGCGTCTGCTTCCGTTCCTGGAAGCGACCACGGTTTACAACCGCATCTGCATGAACGCGCCGATCTTTTCTCCGGCCAATTTCACATTCATCGGGGGGCAGCAATATTGTGCCCCGAACTCAAGCGCGTGCCCTGCGACGGGGCCAACGCTTCCGGCGGGGGCTGCGATCCCCGTATGGGCTTGCCCCTCGGCTCCCAGAAGTTTGAACCCGTTCCTCGAAAATAGCCTCGAGGCGCAGGAAAGTTTCGGCCTTTATCCGCAGTATTACGCCGGCGCGAGCGACTACACCGCCGTCGGTTGCTTTGATGAGGGGCTCCGCTGCGCTTACAACAACTCGACCACGCCCAACGATCCGCAGGCGCAGGTCTACAACGGCGAGTGTTTTCTGCGGATGGGCGTGCTCAACTGGAACATTTTGCGCAGGAACACGTCGCCAGTCTCCATCGAACAGATCACCGACGGCACGTCGACGACCCTGTTCAGCGCCGAACTTGCCGGTCGGCCTGACCTCTGGCAGCGCGGGGTGAAGAAGATCGCGGCGGCCCCGTGTTGCGGAGGAAATCTCATCGAATCTCTGCCGAGCCCGGTTCCGATCAGCACGAACTTTGGCGGATGCTGGAGTTGCCTGGACAACGGATGGAACGAACTCTTTGGCTCGACCTTCGACGGCGCCGCCGCGCTGCCTCCGGGAACGAAGACTGCCTGTATCATCAACTGCACCAACCAGGCGAAGTTCGGTCTCTACAGTTTTCACCCCGGGTCGCTGGGCATCAATTTGTGCGACGGCTCGGCTCGCATGATCAGCGAGAACATCAGCATTGTCGTCTTTTGTCGTTTGATCACGTTTCACGGCCGGGCTCCCGTGACCGACTCGAGCTTCTGAACGCAATCGCCCATTCGGAAACACAGGAGAGCGGCACATGCTTGGACTGGCTCGAAGTGGGCCAAATGTCATGGCAATGTTCGCGGTTTGCGCCCTGGCCGCATGGACCGCTGGCTGCGGCGGAACGTCGAGCGCAAATCAGGCGTTGGACGAACAACTGAATGCTCTGGGCGCCAAACGCGAGGCCGTGGCCCATTTCGCCGGCACGGTCACCGTTGATGGTCTGCCTCCGGCGCCGGGCCCAAAGGAAGCGCTGGTCGTCGTCTTGTACGACCCGAAAAATCCGCCGGGTCCCGGAAGGGCCCCCCGGTTTGCATTCTGTCGCAAAGAGGGGCGGTTTGAATTCAATACCTACGAGCGCGGCGACGGCGTGCCCGCCGGCTCGTACATCGTTCTTTTCGAGCAGCCGAAGATCGGTGGTCGGGGGAATCCCGGATTCAAACCCCCCGACGCGCTCAAGAATTTGTACAACGACCCCGACAAGAATGCCCTGGTTCCGGAGTTCAAGATCGACCTGACGTCGCCAGGCCGAACCGACTACGCTTTCAACCTCGCGGTTGCCGGAAAGGATCCGATCGCTCAGCCCGGCCCCAATGCCGTCACCGAAATCCGGCTGCGTTAAGCGAAAGGACACTCAGGGGCGCGAGACGCCGGGAGATCTGAAGTTCGTGCACTTAACAACCAGGCGGATTCAGCTCCCAGGCGTGAGGCGAGCGTTCTCGCTTTGCGCAGGTTTAGTGGTGGCACTCGCCGCAGTGTCGATCACGGGCTGCGGCCAGTCAGACTCCGCGCATGCGAAGTCAGATCGGGCCACCGATCAACCTGTGCTGTTGCGGATCGGATACCAGAAATCGAACGGCCTCCTCAGCCTGCTTCGTGTCCGGAAGGTTCTGGAGAATCGATTCGGCCCTCGTGTCAGCGTGGTGTGGCAGGAATTCCCCGCAGGCCCGCAGCTTTTGGAAGGGCTGAACGTGGGGAGCATCGATTTTGGGTGTACCGGTGAAGTTCCTCCCATCTTTGCCCAAGCGGCCGATGCCCCGCTTGTGTATGTGATTGCCGAGGGGGCGGGCCCTTTGACCGAGGCGATCCTCGTTCGGCGAGACTCGCCGTACAAGTCGCTCTCGGAACTGAAAGGGAAGCGGATCGCGCTCAACAAGGGCTCGAACGTTCATTATCTTTTGCTGCGTGCTTTGGAGAATGCCGGCCTTTCCTTTAACGAAATTGAACCGGTCTATTTGCCCCCTGCGGATGCCCGGGCCGCGTTCGAATCGGGCGCCGTCGATGCGTGGGCGGTTTGGGACCCGTACTACTCGGACGCATCCGAATCCGGAGACGCGCGGATGCTCGTCGACGGGAGTGGACTGGTCGAGAATCGCGGCTATTATCTGGCGACGCGTCAATTTGCCGCCGAACAATCCGATACCTTGCGGGCCGTAGTCGCCGAACTACGATCAATGAGTGAATGGGCCGCCGCCCACCGTGATGAGTTTGCGGATTTTCTTGCGAAGGAACTCGGAATGCCGCCGCGCGTCTTGCGAGTTTCCGTCAACCGGCGCAAGTTCGGCGTGGAATCGATGGGTCCGGAGCTCATCGCTTATCAACAAAAGATCGCGGACGCGCTTCTTCGTCAGGGGCTCATTCCGCATGAAATCCGGGTCGAGGAGGCCGTCTGGATCGCGAAGGGCAAGTGAGCGCGATCCGTGCCAGGTTGAGAGCGTTCCAACGAAAGACGCGAAGCCATGGAACTTTTCTGGTTCATTCCAACACACGGCGATGGTCGGTACCTGGGCACGAGCCGTGGGGGTCGCGCCACCGATCTGGGCTATTTGCGACAAATCGCCCAAGCCATCGACTACCTCGGCTTTCGGGGGGCGCTCCTCCCCACTGGGAGGTCTTGTGAGGACGCCTGGATTGTGGCGACGGCCCTGATGACGGTCACGCAGCGAATGCGATTCCTGGTTGCAGTGCGGCCCGGGTTAATGTCTCCCGGAGTCGCAGCTCGAATGGCCTCGACATTTGATCGATTATCGGGAGGCCGCGTTCTGATCAACGTGGTAACCGGCGGCGATTCGAATGAGGCAGCCGGAGACGGACTGCATCTGGATCACGACCAACGTTACGAACTCACCGACGAATTCCTGACCGTGTGGCGTGAAATTGCCGGCGGCGGCGAAAGCAATTTTGCCGGGAAATACCTGCAAATCCGCGGCGGGAAGTTGATCTTCAATTGTTTGCAGCGGCCCCATCCTCCACTTTATTTTGGCGGCTCGTCTCCGGTGGCCCAGCGGGTCGCGGGCAAGCACGCCGACGTTTACTTGACCTGGGGCGAGCCTCCGGACCAGGTTGCCGAAAAGATCGCCTCGGTTCGCGCCGAAGCAGCTCGCTACGGTCGCGAGATCCGGTTCGGCATCCGCTTGCATTTGATCGTGCGCGAGACGACGACCGAGGCCTGGGCCGCCGCCGAGAGCCTGATTTCACACTTGGACGACGCAACGATCGCGGCGGCCCAGGCGGACCTGGCGCGGCACGATTCGGTCGGTCAGCAACGGATGAGTCGGCTCCATGGCGGCAAGCGAGACGCGTTGGAGATCAGCCCCAATCTGTGGGCGGGCGTGGGCCTCGTACGAGGAGGAGCCGGCACTGCGCTGGTCGGAGATCCCGAGACGGTCGCGACGCGGATGCGCGAATACACCCAACTGGGGATCGACACCTTCATCTGCTCAGGGTACCCGCATCTCGAAGAAGCCTATCGAGTGGCCGAGTTGCTCTTTCCCCAACTGCCGATCGATCACCGCGACGAGACGTCCTCCTCGAACGGCCACCAGTTTCGAGGGGAGCTGATTGGCAATCGAGTGATTCCGGAGCTCAAGCACTCGGTCAAGGCGGAAGGATGAAGAGCCGCGGCAAGAGCTCCGAGAGTTTCGCACTGCGCGTCGGCACGAGGCTGGTTGGGTCTCGCGATCGATTGGTGCCGTGGATCGTGCCGGCGATCGTGTTGCTCGTTTGGCAAGCGTCCGCCAGCCTGGGCTGGCTTTCCACTCGCTTGCTTCCGGCTCCTATTTCGGTGCTGACTGCGGCGCGACGACTGGCGGTGAGCGGCGAGTTATTCCGGGCAATCGAGATCAGCTCGGCGCGGGCCTTCGTTGGATTGGCAATCGGCGGCTCGATCGGCCTGGCCCTGGGCCTTGCCAACGGTTTATGGGCGCCGGCCGAGCGAGTGCTCGACAGCTCCGTGCAAATGCTGCGGAACGTCCCCCACCTGGCACTCATCCCGCTCGTCATCATCTGGTTTGGAATCGAGGAACAGGCCAAGGTGTTCCTCGTGTCGCTGGGCGTTTTCTTCCCGATTTATTTGAACACATTTCACGGCGTGCGGACGGTCGATCGCGGCTTGATCGAGATGGCTCGCGTGTACGGCATGTCGAACTGGCAACTCCTGACGAGAGTCCTGCTGCCCGGTGCGCTCCCTTCGATTCTTGTGGGCCTCCGTTTTGCGCTCGGGACCATGTGGCTGACGCTGATCGTCGCCGAGACGATCGCTGCAAAAGGCGGGATCGGATACATGGCGATGAACGCTCGCGAGTTCATGCAAACCGACGTCGTGCTGCTGGCGATCGTACTGTACGCTCTCTTGGGCAAATCGGCCGACCTGCTCGTGATTGCTCTCGAGCGCTGGCTGTTGAGCTGGCACCCGGCCTATCAGTTTCAGACGAGCAGCCGCTCGCAAGTCGCGTCGTGAACCCGATCACCCGAATGGTCTCGCCCGAGCCCCGCGCGCCGTCGTCGCCGGCTGCAGCCGCTGATGTGTCCTCGCCTCGTGCGAGAGGTCGCCGTGGAACCGAAATCGAACTGAGGAAGGCGTCGAAATCGTTTGGCGACAAACTGGTGCTCGCCGAAATTGATCTAGCGGTCCGGGCCAATGAGTTCGTTGCCGTCGTAGGTCGTAGCGGCTGCGGCAAGAGCACGCTGTTGCGTCTCTTGGCTGGGCTCGAGCGGCCGACCAGCGGACAAGTGCTTGTCAACTCTGTGGCGCTCGACGGCCTCAATCGCGAGGCCCGGATGATCTTCCAGGACGCGAGGCTCTTGCCTTGGATGCGAGTCGATGCGAATGTCGCGGTCGGACGAGGCGGCCGAGTCGATGATGCCGTTCTGGCTGCCCTCGACCGCGTGGATCTCGTAACCCGCGCCCACGATTGGCCGGCGGTCCTGTCTGGAGGTCAGAAGCAACGCGTTGCTTTGGCCCGTGCGCTGGTCGGCGACCCGGGGTTGTTTCTTCTCGACGAGCCGCTTGCCTCGCTCGACGCCCTGACTCGCCTGGAAATGCAGGCTCTGATTCACGATCTCTGGTGGCAAAGTGGCTGTACGGCGATGCTTGTCACCCATGACATCGAAGAGGCTGTGGCGCTTGCCGACCGGGTTGTGTTGATCGATCAGGGACGCATTCACGCTGAATTTGCCATCGATTTGCCGCGACCTCGAAACCGGACCTCGGGCGACTTTCAGCACTCGGTGCGTCGCATTCTCGACTGTGTCATGTTGAGATCAGCTCAAGACTGAGATGGTCAGTTTTTATTCAATTTGCGGGCCATCTCAACAACGGTCGCTCTGATCGCCAAGCGGCCAATTTGCTTGATGAGCGACCATTGGCAGCGCACGAGACACCCATTCCGCGGGCTTTTTCGCGGTACAGTTTTTGCCTTCCCCAACTAACTGCCGGAGTTCGGCTTACGCAGCCGTTCTGTAACCACTCGGTCCCTTGTTCGCGCTGCCATCGCTTTCGACTTGTGCCGCCAGTTTATCTGCTGCTCAGTGCAGGGATGCATCCCCTCTTTTGTCGGCCCTGCGTTAATAGCTCTCGCTACGGTAGGACCACCAAGCTGACTTCGTGCCGGAAGATTCTCAAGCGGTTCTTTGAGCCGCGCGTTCTTAGAGCCGCGATCGGGCTACACGTCTAAATGAGAGTTCAGTCCCATGCGCAAGCAGACGGCCACTGCGACGGTCGAAAAGACGGAGCGTCCGGGCTCGAACGGCGACTCTCCCGCGCGTGCGCCGCGGGATGCTCAGCGAGCTAAAGAGATTAAAAAAGAAGACGGTGGGCCGCAGTTACAGCACCTGCTGACGGCAATGCTCGCGTTTCGGGACGGGAACTTTACGACGCGGCTTCCTTCCGATTGGCCGGGGCTCGCGGGACGGATCGCCGAGGCATTTAATCAGACAATCGAGCACGAATACCGGATCTCGCGCGAAATCAACGCGCTGAGCGAGTCGGTTGGCAAGGAAGGCAGGCTTCGCCAGCGGCTGTCTCTGGCAGGCGCCGTTGGGCAGTGGGCGACAAAAACTCAATCGATCAACACGCTGCTCGACGATCTTACGCGCCCGACGGCCGACGTCGCCCGCACAATCGGCGCCATTGCGAAGGGGGACTTGAGCCAGTCGATGGAGTTGGAAGTTGACGGACGCCCGCTGAAGGGAGAATTTCTGCGTGCCGCCCGGCTCGTCAATACGATGATCCAGCAACTCTCCGTCTTCACCTCGGAAGTCACCCGCGTGGCTCGCGAGGTCGGCACCGAAGGAAAGCTGGGCGGACAGGCCAAGGTGAAGGGCGTGTCCGGCGTTTGGAAGGACCTGACCGAGTCGGTCAACCAGATGGCCGGCAACCTGACCGCGCAAGTCCGCAATATTGCCGACGTGACGATCGCCGTCGCCAACGGCGACCTTTCCAAGAAGATTACCGTCGACGTGCGTGGCGAGATTCTGCAGCTGAAGGAGGCCATCAACACGATGGTCGACCAGTTGCGGTCGTTCGCGTCGGAAGTGACCCGCGTCGCCCGTGAAGTCGGCACCGAAGGACGACTGGGCGGTCAGGCCGTGGTTCCCGGGGCGGGAGGCACCTGGAAAGACCTGACCGACTCGGTCAACGCGATGGCGTCGAACTTGACGGCCCAAGTCCGCAACATCGCGGCCGTCACGACGGCCGTCGCCCGCGGCGACCTGTCGCGCAAGATCACCGTCGACGTCAAGGGAGAAATCCTCGAGCTGAAAGAGACCATCAACACGATGGTCGACCAGCTGAATGCCTTCTCGTCGGAAGTCACGCGCGTCGCGCGCGAAGTTGGAACCGAGGGGGAACTGGGCGGGCAGGCTCAGGTCCCCGGCGTCGCCGGCACCTGGAAGGATCTCACCGACTCGGTCAACTCGATGGCCTCGAACCTTACGGCCCAGGTCCGCAATATCGCCGAAGTGACCACCGCCGTCGCAAAGGGCGACCTTTCCCGCAAGATCACCGTCGACGTGAAAGGGGAGATTCTTGCGCTGAAGAACACCGTCAACGTCATGGTCGACCAGCTCAACGCCTTTGCCGGCGAAGTGACTCGCGTGGCCCGCGAGGTCGGCACCGAAGGCAAACTGGGCGGCCAGGCCGTCGTGCCCGGCGTGGCCGGCACGTGGAAGGACCTGACCGACAACGTCAACTTCATGGCTTCCAACTTGACCGGCCAGGTCCGGAACATCGCCGAAGTGACGACGGCCGTGGCCACCGGCGACCTGTCTAAAAAGATCACGGTCGACGTCCGCGGCGAAATTCTCGAGCTGAAAAACACCATCAATACGATGGTCGACCAGCTCAACGGCTTCGCGTCGGAAGTGACCCGCGTGGCGCGTGAAGTCGGCACCGAAGGCAAACTGGGAGGTCAGGCCGAGGTGCGGGGCGTGGCCGGCACCTGGAAGGACTTGACCGACTCGGTCAACGCGATGGCCACCAACCTCACGTCCCAGGTGCGTAATATCGCCGACGTGACGACGGCCGTGGCGAATGGCGACCTGTCCAAGAAGATCACCGTCGACGTCCGCGGCGAAATCCTCGAGCTGAAAAACACCATCAATACGATGGTCGACCAGCTCAACGCGTTTGCCGGCGAAGTCAGCCGCGTGGCCCGCGAGGTCGGCACCGAGGGCAAACTCGGTGGACAGGCCCAGGTCCCGGGCGTGGCCGGCACTTGGAAAGACCTCACCGACAACGTCAACTCGATGGCGTCCAACCTCACCGACCAGGTCCGCAACATCGCCAACGTGGCAACGGCCGTGGCGAACGGCGACTTGTCGAAGAAAATCACCGTCGACGTGAAGGGCGAGATTCTCGAACTGAAGAACACGCTCAACACGATGGTCGATCAGCTCAACTCGTTTGCCGGCGAAGTCACCCGCGTGGCCCGCGAAGTCGGCACCGAAGGAAAGCTCGGCGGGCAGGCCAAAGTCGCCGGCGTCGCCGGCACTTGGAAAGACCTCACCGACAACGTCAACTCAATGGCGTCCAACCTGACCAATCAGGTGCGAAACATCGCCGACGTCGCGACGGCCATCGCCAGCGGCGACCTCTCGAAGAAGATCACGGTCGAAGTCCGCGGCGAGATTCTCGAGCTGAAGAACACCGTCAATGTCATGGTCGATCAGCTCAACGGCTTCGCGTCGGAGGTGTCCCGCGTGGCCCGCAAAGTCGGCACCGACGGCAAGCTCGGGGGCCAGGCCCGAGTGCCCGGTGTGGCCGGCACGTGGAAGGACCTGACCGACAACGTCAACTTCATGGCCTCGAACCTCACGTCCCAGGTGCGGAACATCGCCGAAGTGACGACGGCCGTGGCGAAGGGAGACCTCTCCCGCAAGATCACCGTCGACGTGAAGGGCGAAATCCTCGAGCTGAAGAACACCATCAACACGATGGTCGACCAGCTGAACGGCTTTGCCTCGGAAGTCTCGCGCGTGGCCCGCGAAGTGGGAACGGAAGGAAGACTGGGCGGCCAGGCGACGATCGAGGGCGTGGCCGGCACCTGGAAGGACCTCACCGACAACGTCAACTGGATGGCCTCCAACCTGACGTCGCAGGTCCGAAACATCGCCGAAGTCACCATCGCCGTCGCCAACGGCGACCTCTCCAAGAAGATCACCGTCGACGTCCGCGGCGAAATCCTGGAACTGAAAGAGACCATCAACACGATGGTCGACCAGTTGCGGTCCTTCGCGGCTGAAGTCACGCGCGTCGCCCGCGAGGTCGGAACCGAAGGGAAACTCGGCGGCCAGGCCCAAGTCCCCGGCGTCGCCGGCACGTGGAAGGATTTGACCGACAACGTCAACTCGATGGCGTCCAACCTGACCGGCCAGGTGCGCAACATCGCCGACGTCGCGACCGCCATCGCCAAGGGAGATTTGAGCCGCAAGATCACCGTCGACGTGAAGGGCGAAATCCTGCAGCTCAAAGAGACCATGAACACCATGGTCGAGCAGCTGGGCGCGTTTGCTTCGGAAGTGACCCGCGTCGCCCGCGAAGTCGGGACGGAAGGCAAGCTCGGCGGCCAGGCGCAAGTGCTGGGCGTCGCCGGCATTTGGAAGGACCTCACCGACAACGTCAACTCGATGGCATCGAACCTCACCGGGCAGGTGCGGAATATCGCCGAAGTGACGATCGCCGTTGCCAACGGCGACCTCTCGAAGAAGATCACGGTCGACGTTCGCGGAGAAATCCTGCAGCTCAAAGAAACCATCAACACGATGGTCGAACAGCTGCGCTCGTTCGCATCGGAAGTCACCCGCGTCGCACGCGAAGTGGGAACTGAAGGGCGGCTGGGCGTGCAGGCGGTGGTGCCCGGCGTGGCTGGCACCTGGAAGGATCTCACCGACTCGGTCAACACGATGGGCTCGAACCTGACCGCGCAGGTGCGGAACATCGCCGAAGTCACGACGGCCGTTGCCCGCGGTGACTTGAGCCGTAAGATCACCGTCGACGTGAAAGGGGAAATCCTCGAGCTGAAGAACACGATCAACACGATGGTCGACCAGCTCAACGGCTTCGCGTCGGAAGTCACCCGCGTCGCTCGTGAAGTCGGAACTGAAGGAAAACTGGGCGGGCAGGCCCAAGTCTCCGGCGTGGGCGGGACGTGGAAGGATCTCACCGACAACGTCAACTTCATGGCCTCGAACCTCACCGACCAGGTCCGCGGCATCGTGAAGGTCGTGACCGCCGTCGCTGACGGCAACCTGCGGCAGAAGCTGACTGTACAAGCCAAGGGCGAGGTCGCGGCCCTGGCTGAGACGATCAACAACATGACCGACACACTGGCCACCTTCGCTGAGCAAGTCATCAGCGTGGCCCGTGAAGTGGGCGTGGAAGGGCGACTGGGCGGCCAGGCCAGCGTGCCGGGCGCAGCCGGTTCGTGGCGCGATTTGACCGATAACGTAAACCTCTTAGCGGGCAATCTGACGACCCAAGTCCGCGCCATCGCCGAGGTCGCTACCGCGGTCACCAAGGGCGACCTGACGCGCTCGATTCAAGTCGAAACTCGCGGCGAACTTGCCGAGCTCAAAGACAACATCAACACGATGATCGCCAACCTGCGCGAGACGACCGAGCGCAACAAAGAACAGGACTGGCTCAAGACGAACGTCGCACGCTTTACCAGCATGCTGCAAGGACAACGGGATCTCGTCACGGTCGGCAACACGCTCTTGGCCGACCTCGTGCCGCTGGTGCAAGCGCAGCAGGGAACGATGTACCAGGTGACTCGGGATGAAGATGAGGAGCACACCCAACTCCTGCAGCTCTTGGGGGCGTACGCACAGCGCCCCGGGCTTCCCGAGCGGGTCAACGTCGGCGAGGGGCTCGTCGGTCAATGCGCCGTCACAAAACAGCGGATCATCGTGGAAGACGTGCCCACCGATTACGCGCGCATCGGCTCGAGCCTGGGGGACGCCCGGCCCTCCAGCATCGTCGTCATGCCGTTGCTATTCGAAGGGGAAATCAAGGCCGTCATCGAGCTGGCGGCACTCAAAAAGTTCACGTCGACCAATCTCACGTTCCTGGAACAGTTGACGACGAGCATTGGCGTCGTGCTCAATACGATCGAAGCGACGATGCGCACCGAACGCCTGCTCCAGCAGTCGCAGCAGTTGACGGTCGAATTGCAGTCGCGGCAAACCGAGCTGCAGCAGACCAACGAAGAGCTGGCGACCAAGGCCCGGCTGCTCGCCGAACAGAACGCCGAGGTCGAGCGCAAAAACAGCGAAGTCGAGCAGGCCCGCCGCGCCCTGGAAGAAAAGGCAGCCGAACTGGCCCTCACCTCCA
Organism: Planctomycetaceae bacterium; assembly: GCA_035623955.1. GTDB lineage: Bacteria > Planctomycetota > Planctomycetia > Planctomycetales > Planctomycetaceae > DASPSM01. The sequence goes on along the minus strand of DASPSM010000905.1, from coordinate 8,572 downwards.
AGTACAAGTCCGAATTCCTGGCCAATATGTCGCACGAGCTGCGGACGCCGCTCAACTCGATTCTCATTCTCAGTCAGCAGCTGGCCGACAATGCGGGGGGCAACCTGTCGATCAAACAGGTGGAGTTCGCCAAGAACGTCCACAGCTCGGGCTCTGACTTGCTGAATCTGATCAACGACATTCTCGACCTGTCCAAGATCGAGTCGGGCACGGTCAGCGTCGAAATCGAAGAGATCCCGTTCCAGACGGTCTGCGTCACGGTCGACCGCAACTTCCGGCACATCGCCGAAAGCAAGAACCTGCCCTTCAATATCGAATGCTCGCCCGATCTGCCGCGAACTCTCACCACCGACCCGAAGCGCCTGCAGCAGATTTTGAAGAACCTGGTCTCCAACGCGATCAAGTTTACGTCGCAGGGACATGTGACGGTTCGCGTCAATCCGGCCGCATCGGGGTGGAGCAGCGATCACCCGACTTTGAGCCAGTCGTCCGATGTGGTTTCCTTCGCGGTCGAGGATACCGGGGTCGGCGTCGCTCCTGAAAAGCAACGATTGATCTTCGAGGCCTTCCAACAGGCCGACGCCGGAACTTCCAGGAAGTACGGCGGCACGGGTCTCGGGCTGGCAATCAGCCGCGAGCTGGCGATGCTGTTGGGAGGAGAAATCAAACTGGTGAGCACCCACGGGCAGGGGAGCACATTCTGGCTCTACCTGCCGCTCGAGTACGCTGGACCTGCCTCGGCCGCGACGCTCGCGACGGAGAGCGCGGAACCGAAGACCCAGCACACGGCGGCACTCCGCGTGTACCCGATCGTGCGCGAGGAGGTGATTGCCGACGACCGCGACTCGATCCAAGAGGGGGACGACTCTCTGCTCATTATCGAGGACGACCCGCACTACGCTCGGATTCTGCTGGGGCTCGTTCGCGATCACGGCTTCAAAGGAATTGTCGCGACCAAAGGATCGACAGGACTGGCGCTGGCCAAGCAGTATCTCCCGACGGCCATCTCGCTCGACATCTTCCTGCCCGATATGCTGGGCTGGACGGTGCTCCACAGCCTCAAGCTCGATCGCAAAACGCGCCATATCCCCGTCCAGATCGTCACACAGGAGGAGGATCGCCGGCACGGACTTGCACACGGCGCCTTCTCTTACGTGATCAAATCGCCGACGACCGCGAATCTCGAGACTGCGTTCGACCGCCTCAAGGACTTCACGACGCGGCCCTCGAAGCGGCTCCTGGTCGTCGAAGACAACGACATCGAGCGCGATTCGATCGTGGAATTGCTCAAGCACGATGACATCGAAGTGACAGCCGTCTCGACCGGGGCCGAGGCGCTTGAAAGAATCCGCGCGAGGGAAACCGACTGCGTCGTGCTCGATCTGAGGCTGCCGGATATCAGCGGCCAGGAACTGCTCGAACAGATCTCCAGTGAGCCCCAGTGCCAGGATCTGCCCGTCGTTGTTTATACGGGCAAGGACCTTTCGCGGGAGGAAGAATCGCGGCTGAAGCTCATGGCCAAAAGCGTCGTCCTCAAAGACGTCCAGTCGCCCGAGCGACTCTTCGACGAGACGGCCCTCTTCCTGCACCGTATCATTGCCGACCTTCCTGGTGACAAGCAGAAGATGCTGGAACGGCTGCACGGCTCCAACGAGGTGTTGCGTAAGCGCAAGGTCCTCGTCGTCGACGACGACGTCCGCAACATCTTCGCGCTCACCTCGCTTTTGGAAGGCGAGGACATGGAGGTGATCAGCGCGACCAACGGCCGGCAAGCAATCGAGACGGTCGAAGCGACGCCCGATTTGAGCATCGTCTTGATGGACATCATGATGCCGGAAATGGACGGCTATCAGACGATGAGGGAAATCCGCTCGAATCCCAGATTCCGCAATCTCCCGATGCTGGCCCTGACGGCCAAAGCGATGAAAGGCGACCGTGAAAAGTGCCTCGATGCCGGCGCGTCGGACTACATCGCCAAACCCGTCAATACGGATCAGCTCCTTTCCCTGATGCGCGTGTGGCTCTTCCGTTAAGCGCGAATCAAACCACAACGACTCCATGAGCAGCGAAACGGGCCGAGTTGACGACCGGCTGACACCGACGGATGCCGTGGGCGAGTCCAATGCCGGGGGCAGGCCGAAGGGGCCCGAGGATCCCGTCAGCATTCTGCTCGTCGACGACGAGCCCAAGAATCTCGCGGTGCTCGAAAGCGTGCTGAACGATCCGAGTTATCGCCTGGTCTGCGCTGAGTCGGCCGACCAGGCCTTGATGGCGCTGATCGCCGAGGAGTTCGCGCTGATCGTCCTCGACATCCAAATGCCCGATATGAATGGATTCGAACTGGCGCAGATGATCAAAAAGCGGAAGCGCACCGCGTCGATCCCGATCATCTTCCTCACCGCCTACTACAGCGAGGAAAACCATATCGTCGAAGGATACAGCACCGGCGCCGTCGACTACCTGCACAAGCCAATTAATCCCACGGTTCTTCGATCCAAAGTGGCCGTATTCGCCGAGCTGTATCGCAAGACGCGCGAGTGCAGTCTCGCCAACCGCACGCTGTTAGCGGAAGTCGCCGAGCGCCGGCGGATGCAGGAAGAGCTGTCGCTTTTGGCGCAAGAACTCGAGGAACGCGTCGCGAGACGAACCTCGGAGCTGGAGCGAGCGAATTCGGCCCTGCGCGCAAGCGAAGAGCGCTTCCGATTGGCGCTCAAGAACTCCCGGATTCTGGTCTACACGACGGACCGCGACCTGCGCTGCACTTGGGTCAGCCAGCGGAGCAATATTTCGTCTTGGCGTCCGGTCCTCGGTCGACGCGACTATGAAGTGGTTTCTCCCGAGCAGGCCCGTCCACTTCGCGAGCTGCAGGAACGCGTGCTGCGGACTGGGATCGGCGAACGAGCCTCCTTTTCGTGCGAAATCGATGGCCGCACCCAGCAGTACGACCTGACTGTCGAGCCTTTTTTGGACGACCAGGGGGAGCGCGCCGGCGTGACGATCGCCGCCATGGACATCACGGACCTGAAGCAGGCCGAGTCAGCGCTCCGCGACGCCGATCGGCGAAAGGACGAATTCCTGGCGACTTTGGCGCACGAGCTGCGAAATCCCCTCGCTCCGATTCGCAATGCCGTCCAGATTCTGCGCCTTAAAGGGGCCAAACTGGAGGATTGGCAATGTGCGGCCGAAGTCATCGAGCGCCAGAGCCGGCAAATGACCCACCTGGTCGACGATCTGCTCGATCTTTCGCGGATCACGCGTGGCACGCTGGCGCTAAGGATGGAGTCGGTCGAGTTGCGCGAGATCATCGAGGCCGCGGTCGAGACCAGCCAGCCACTGATCGCCGCACGGGGCCACCAACTGACGGTCGAGATTCCGCAAGAGGTTCTGACCCTCAATGGCGACTTGACTCGTCTGAGCCAGATCCTCTCGAACCTTCTCAATAATGCCGCAAAATTTACCGAACCAGGCGGGGAGATCCGGCTCGAGGCACAACGCATCGCCGATGCGGTGAAGATTTCGGTCAAGGACAATGGCACTGGCATCCCGGAGGAGATGATTCCGCAGATTTTTCGCATGTTTGCGCAGGTCAATCCGCAACGCGACCGCTCCGAAGGAGGCCTGGGAATCGGCTTACAGCTGGTCAAATCATTGGTCGAGATGCACGGAGGGAGCATCGAGGTCTTTAGTGCGGGCGCCGGCAGGGGCAGCGAGTTCGCCGTCCGCTTGCCGCTGGTCGCTCATTCCGTGACCGATTCCCCCAGCGTTCCCCGAGCGGTCGAAGCTCCCGCAAAGGCGTGTGGACATCTGCGCGTGTTGATCGTGGACGACAATCGCGACAACGTCGAAAGTCTGCGGATGCTGATGGGTTTGTTGGGGCACGTCGTGCGCATCGCGCTGGAGGGAATCGAGGGAATCCGCGCGGCGGAGGAGTTCCACCCAGACGTCGTTCTGCTCGATATCGGGATGCCCGATCTCGATGGACACGAGGTTTGCCGCCGCATCCGCGCCCACGAGTGGGGTCGGAGGATGGTGCTCATTGCCCAGACCGGGTGGGGCCAGGAAGAGGATCGGCGCCGGACGCAGGCCGCGGGTTTCGATTATCACCTGGTCAAACCGATCGACTACGCCGGGCTGAGTGCGATCCTGGCGAAAATCAGCGAAGCGGCGGCAGCCTCACGCTCGCCGGGTCTCACAGACAATTTGGCGGCCCGCGTCTGAGTCTTCGGGCATTGGCGGCTTGCCCCGCGCCGCGAGTTTGTTATTATCGCGTTTAATAAGCCACCCCGGCTCGCGATGGCGGGAGTTTGCGAGGGCAAACTTACCGTAGCGAGCCGCGGTGGCTTTATTCGTTTCAGTGCCCGTTTGCCCTTGGAGCGAAATTGATGACGACCAAATCGCAGCACTTGGCGCGGCCAGTCGAACACATCGACATCAGTTCCTTCGACCCGAGTCCTTTGATTGAAGCCATGGCCCAAACCGCGTTCACGGCGCGCGATCTGGCGAGGGCCGCCGACATCGTCCATCGCATGATCGCGGACAGGGAGTGCGGCATCATTCTGTGCCTCGCGGGCTCCCTGGTCAGCGCCGGCTTGAAGAAGGTGCTTGTCGACGCGATTCGCTGCAACATGGTCGACGCGATCGTCAGCACCGGCGCAAACATCGTCGATCAGGACTTCTTCGAAGCCTTGGGCTTCCGCCACTACCTGGGCGAAGAACGTCTGCGTTCGGGCATGTTCGATGCCGAGCTGCGCGAGCTTCACATCGACCGGATTTACGACACCCTGATCGATGAGGACGAACTTCGAGTGTGTGACGACACGGTGCGTCTCGTTGCGGACAATCTGGAGCCTCGTCCTCACTCGTCACGCGAGTTCATCCGCGCGATGGGGGCGCATCTCAACGCAACGGGGTGCAAGGCGCAGGACAGCATCGTCCTCGAAGCATTTCGCCGCGACGTTCCCGTATTCGTTCCCGCATTCAGCGATTGTTCGGCCGGATTCGGACTGGTTGCCCATCAAGCCGCCCGGGCCGACGTCGCAAAGGTCACGATCGATTCGGCCAAGGACTTTCATGAACTGACGCAGCTCAAGATTGCCAATCCGACCACGGGACTGCTGATGATCGGCGGCGGAGTGCCGAAGAATTTCGCGCAGGACGTCGTCGTGGCGGCTGAGATTTTGGGACACGAAGTCCCCATGCACAAATACGCCGTCCAAATCACCGTGGCCGACGTTCGCGACGGTGCGCTTTCGGGAAGCACGCTCAAGGAGGCGTCGAGCTGGGGCAAAGTCGACCTGGCCTTCGAGCAGATGGTCTTCGCCGAGGCGACGCTGGCGCTGCCCCTGGTCGTCGGCTACGCGTATCACCAAGGCGCGTGGAAAAGCCGGGACGGCCGGCGGTGGAACCGAGTGTTGGAGCCCGCCAACGCGCTGGCATGAGGGACAGCCGACGTCGAATCGAGGCTCAGCTGCGCAGACGGACCTTGCCCAAGCCTCCTCGCTCAAGCGGAGAGCCGACGGTAGAGGTTATGGATAAACGTGACGTTGTCGCATTGCAGGTAGTGCATCTTGCCTCCCATGCGGGAGTAGCTCTTGCAGAACCGCAAGTAATACGCGGCGTTGTTCTTTGGCGGTTCACCTTTGCTCCAATCCCACCCACCGCCGTCCTGCAGGTCGACGACAAAAATCGTGTGGTTCTGGATCGTTTTCTGGCCGGACTGCAGACGGAGGTTGTTCACACAACTTTCGCTTTTCTCGAAGACTTGCGGTCCCATGATGGCCGATCCGACGGAGAGCACCACTCCTCCGTCCAGCCGATCGACCGATCCTCCGAACAGTTTGAAATCCCACTCGCCGGCTCGCCCGATGGCTGATCCACTGAACACCGGGTGATTCGAGATGATGTCGTAACCAATGCCTGGATGGGCCGTGACGGGGACGTCGTGCCGAAACGCCTGGCAGATGATCGAGGCGTGCTTCCAGCGATGTTCGATCGACACGCGTCCTGCCGGCCATCGCTGCTCCAACATCGCGTTGAGGAGGTCGACCCGCGCGGCGGTCAATGGGTGGCGCGGCTGGGCGCGAATCTGCTGTTCGAGGTCGTCGATTGACGGGAGAGTTGCGCCGTCCTGCCAGATGAAGCGGCCCAGCGACCGCCCGTATCCCAGCCCGTCGAGCGCTCCGGACATAATCGCCAGATGGATGTTGCTGGCGGTTTCATGCCAGGTCCCGAACGTGCCCGTCGCGACGTTCATTTCCACGCTTTCCGTGGATGCGCCGAACCATGCGTACTCCCAGTCGTGAATCGTTCCCGCTCCATTCGTCGCGAGGTGCGTGAGCCAACCCTGCGACATCATTCGTTCCAGGATGAGGGCCGCTCCGTTGCGCAGCAGGTGGGCGCCGTAGATGAGCATCACCGACGCGTCTCGCTCGCGCGCGGCGCGGATCCGTGCCGCACATTCAGCGATCAGGCGGCCGTTCTGATCCGCACACTCAGGCGGCGGCGTCTCGGGGTCGACGAGGATTTCGTCCGCCTTCGTCAAGCTGGCGCGCTTGGCCAACGGAAAGACTTTGAGGCGGCTCAAATCGAGCGGCGAAACTTTCATCGTGCATTACCGCGTCTGGCCAAGGCTGAGCCTCTCGAATCGTCCGGTCATATTTTTTAAGTGTTCCGCATGGTACTTTATATTTCGCCAGCTCGATTCGGGCGAGCGCTGAGGGTGCGCATGAGCCTGCGTGCTCGGTTCGGTCGCCGCCATTCAACCAAGAAGAGCGTCCAAGTCACCGCGGAGGACCTGAGCTGCGACGTCGTTTCGTGACCGCAACTTCGAGATTCCGGCTGATGCTTGCAGTTGTCTCGCCGAGCCATTCTGCACCCCACGTTGGGCCCACACATGCTCAAGCACCACGAAGATGATCTGGTTACGCCCCCGTTGACGCGCCGGCGCCTGTTGGGCTCGGCCGCCGGAGCAGCCGCTGCCGCTGCCAGCTCTTTGATGCCGCCCAATGTCCAACAAGCTTTGGCACAAGCTCCCGGGGCAAGCGGGTCGTTGAAAGACATCAAGCACGTCGTGCTCTTGATGCAGGAGAACCGTTCCTTCGACCACTATTTCGGAACGTTGGCGGGCGTGCGCGGCTTCGGCGACCCCAACGCCCTCAAATTGCCCAACGGTCGATCGATCTTTTATCAGCCCGATCCGCAGAACCCGGACGGCTACCTGCTGCCGTTTCATTTAGACACACGCACGACCAGCGCGCAACAGATCCCGTCAACGAGCCATGCCTGGGAGGTGCAACACGACTCGTGGAACGGCGGCAAGATGGACAACTGGCTGCCGGCTCATCGCAAGGCGGAAGGCGACAAAGCCCCCTACGTCATGGGATACCACAAGCGAACCGACATTCCCTTTCAGTTCGCGCTCGCCGAGGCGTTCACGATTTGCGATGCCTACCACTGCTCGGTGATGGGCCCGACCTGGCCCAACCGCATGTATTGGATGACGGGCACGATCGACCCCGACGGCGAAGCCGGAGGACCATTGACGCGGAACCGATTGATCCCCGAAGGATTTCGCTGGACAACCTATGCCGAGCGTCTGCAAAAGGCCGGCGTGAGCTGGAAGGTGTACCAGCAGCAGGACAACTACGGCTGCAACATGCTGGAGTATTTCAAAGCCTTCAAAGAATGCGACCGCGATTCGCACTTGTACAACCGCGGAGTGATCCGCGAGCCCGAAGGGAAGTTCGAGTACGACGCCCTCAACGATCGGCTGCCCACCGTTTCGTGGATCATCACGACGAGCACTCAATCCGAGCATCCGGATTACATGCCCGCCGCCGGGGCGGCGTTCGTCGCCAGCAAAATCAATGCGATCGCGGCTAATCCCGAGGTGTGGGCGAAGACCGCGTTCATTCTCAACTACGACGAGAACGACGGGATCTTTGACCATGTGCCGCCGCCGGTGCCGCCCCCAGGCACGCCGCGTGAGTTCGTGAAGGGACTGCCGATCGGAGGGGGATTCCGCGTCCCTTGCATCATCGTCTCGCCCTGGACGGCCGGCGGCTGGGTGTGCAGCCAGCCGTTTGACCATACCTCGGCCCTGCAGTTCCTCGAGAAAATCACGGGCGTCCGCGAGCCCAACATTTCGCAGTGGCGGCGCAAGACATTCGGCGATCTGAGCGCGGCGTTCCGCTTCAATACGGGTCCTGCCCATCCGCCGCGGCTGCCCGACGCGATCAACGCCTTGGAACTGGCCCGGTACGAATCGGCCTGTTTGCCCAAGCCGGTTTTGCCAGGCAGCGGCCAAACGCTGCCCAGCCAGGAAACAGGCGAGCGCCGTCGCGTTTAGTCGGCCGCCCTCCCGCGCTTTGTTGCGGCTCGTGTTCGCAGACCTGACAGCGAATGCCTGGGCCCATCCGTCGTTGGGGGACTGCGGATTGAAAGCGCGCGTCCCTTGCCCTAGAGTCGAAATGGGGCCGCCGCACGGCGTGGTTCATTGGATGGCGGCGGCTCGTTGGATGGGCACGACGCTCAGCTCGTTTGATGGGCCGATGAATGGGCGGCGAGAGTCTCG
>DASPSM010000894.1:0-3867 GCA_035623955.1 Planctomycetaceae bacterium | reverse complement strand
GTGCCGTCCGCCCCGCACTCGGGCACGAAGACCAGCGAATAGATGACGGTCTCTCGATTACGCAGGTGCAGCATCACCGCGTAGCCGTCCCCGGTCCGGTCGCGATACTGTTTCGTGCCGTCGATCGGATCGATCGCCAGCACCAGTTCACCGTCTCGCGCAAACCGCGCCAGGTCGCCGGTCGCCTCTTCGGCTTCGATCCGGCACTTTCGCAGCAGGGGGTCGGCATCGCGGAGGGCCGCGACGATCAACTCCTGGATCGTCAGGTCGGCCAGCGTGAGCGCGTCGGTGTTGGCACTGCCGGTGTGCTTGCCGGAAAGGGCGATGTTGTGGCCTCGCAGCGATTTGGCGAGGGCCCCGCACCAGCGCAGGACGGCGGGCATGTGTCGCGCGAGGGTGCTGGCGATTTCGGACTCGTCCATCGGCTGAGAATCCTACGAGAGGGTGGCTGGGGTCGAACCGCTTTGGTTCGCCCCCCAGTCGCGCGTTCTGGGGGCTTGCTGCGCTCGACCCCAGCCACCCTTTTCGGCCTAACCACCTGTTTCCAATCGGGAAATCACTTCGGCCGCGACGTCGATCCCGGTGACTCGGCCAAACGCCTGCCAGCCGGGGACCGCGTTGACTTCGATGACATAGCAGGTCCCGTCGCGACCGTAAAGGAGATCGACGCCGGCCAAGCGCGTCCCGGTCGCTGCGGCCGCGGCCTGCGCGGCGCCGGCTTCCCGTTGGGTCGCCGCGTGCGGTTCGGCCGTGCCCCGACACGAGACGTTCGCGCGAAAGTCACCGTTGGCCCGGCGGCGCATGGCACCGAGCACGCGGCCGTCGAGCACGAGCGCGCGAACGTCGAATCCTTCGTTCTCGATAAACCGCTGCAGGTAGAGAACGGCCCCGATCCGCTCGAGCGTGCGGAACGTGCGGAGCGCGATTTCCGGATCGCTCACCCGCACGATGCCGCGCCCCTCGGACCCGAAGATCGGCTTGACCACGACGTCGCCTCCCAGCCGCTCGAACGCGGCCAGAGCGTCCGCGGCCGTCTCGCAAACGACGGTGGCGGGCACGGTCAGACCGGCGCGCTGCAGCCGGGCGGACGTCAGATACTTATCGACCGCACACTCAATCGCTTTTGGGGGGTTGATGACGCAAACGCCCGCCGCCTCGAGCCGCCAAAGGGCATCCATCCGATAGACGACTTGCTCGAGCGAACCAGGCGGCATCGTGCGGACGATCACGGCGTCGAACATCGTGAGGTCGGCGGCACCCGCAGAGAGCCCGGCCCCCGCGCTGCCGACCGAGCCGACGAGCGACGAGAAATCAATCCGCTCGCAACGATGACCGCGTGCGGTCGCGGCACGCGAGAGATCGCGGAAATACCAGCTTCGCGCTCTGGCGAGGATCGCGATCTTCATGCAACTCACAGGCCGAAGGAGGTTCGCACGATCTCCGGCTGGATTTTGCCGAAGCGCTGGACTTTTCCCGTGTCGAGATTGCAAAACGTGATCTCGGCCGGACTGAAGAGCTGCGGGTCGATTTTGTAAAAGTCGCGGCCCGCCTGCTCGAAGATCTGCGCGAACGGCTTGCCGAAGGCCGGCGAAGAGTTCGCGGGGACCTTGGGCCCCAGTGCGGTCAGCGCTTCGTCGTCCGCCCGGACCCAAAGCGTAACGCGGGCCCCGTAGAGGATGGCATCGTTCGTTCGGCCGATGGCCGCCATATCGTCGGCGGCGACCGGCGGGAGCGGGGCGTTTCCACAGCCGCTCTTGACCTGACTGACGTCAAAACCCAGCTCGAAGAGTTTGTGCAGAGCCGTCTCGATCGATCGGGCGGCGACCTGCACGTTTCCCGCCTGGCTGGCGGTCGGCGCGACGAGCAGCCTCAGCCGATCCGAGGTGACTCCCGTGCGCTCGCAGAGGTAGCGGACGACCGACGCATCGGGGAGTTTGCGCCCCTCGAGCACGCCGACGACTTCGCCCGGCTGCTCGCGGTAATCGAGCCGGTTGAAAACGGCCTCGCGCGCGTAAGCGGCCCGCATCGGTCCCGACCCCATCGCGAAAAAGCGATCGACAGTCACCTGCCAGCCTGCATACTGGCTGAGCAGGCAGGCCGCGACGGGGTGATCGGTGGTGACAAACACGTGCGGCCAGCTCAGGTCGAGCAGATCGCAGGCTTGGATCGAGACCCAACCGAGACCGGCCATGCAGATCTCGGCCAGGGCCTGCCCCGCGTCGAGCCCCCCCTCGGTGCGGACGCCAAAGTCCAACACCTGGGCCTCTTCGACGGTGAAGCTGCGGACGCGAAAATCGTCGCAGCTATTGGTGACGCGCTCGACGAGCTGGGCCGCTCGCACGTTCAGATCGTATCGCATGCTGTTGACCAAAGTTGCCGACACTGGGAACGCCGCGCCACACCGCGGCGGCCAGTGGCCGAAACCCGAAACGCAATTCTACGGTTTGTGATCGGCTGGTGCGCTATGCCGTGCGTTTTTTTGACAGAGTGGGCGAGTTCCCTTTGCCCGCCCGCTCACGTCAGGAATCTCTTCGGCCGCTCCGGCGCCTCACAGCACCGCCAGCGATTCATCGTGCATGTCGGTCACGAACATGCAGCCGGGGCTGTGCGTAATCGCCAGCGGCAATCGGGCAGCGGCGAGCACGGCTTGCGGAGTGACGCCACAGGCCCAAAACACGGGTAGCTCGTCAGCCTCGACCGGAACGACGTCGCCGTAATCGGGCCGGGCGAGATCCGCGATCCCCAAATCGTCCGGCAGGCCAATGTGAACCGGCGCTCCGTGCACGGCCGGGTAGCGCGATGTGATCTGCACCGCCCGGATCGCATCGGCCGGCTTAAACGGGCGCATCGAAACGACGAGCGGTCCGCGAAACGGGCCGGCGCTCTCGCACGGCCGATTGGTGCGATACATCGCCACGTTGACGCCCAAGTCGAGGTGCCGCACCGAGAGTCCCGCGCGGAGCAGGGCGGCCTCGAACGTGAATGAGCAGCCGATCAAAAAACTGACGAAGTCGCCGCGCCACAAGTCGAGCAGGTCCGTGACCTCGCCGGCCAGCTCGCCGTTCTTCCAAACGCGATACCGCGGCAGGTCAGTCCGCAAATCGGCATCCGGGGCCAGCCGCGATGGCACGGGGTCACCCGGATCGGTGATGTCCAGCAGGGGGCACGGTTTTGGATTTCGCCGGCAGAACTCGCGAAAATCGGCCGCCAAGTCTGCCGGCAGAACGACCAGATTTGCCTGCGCGAACCCTTCCGCGAGGCCCGAGGTCTGCCCAGTAAAGCCTGCGTTGCGACACGCAAGGCGGACGCGGTGCCCGGTGGTAAGAGCCGATCGTTCGTGCATCCCGTTAATATAAGGTCCAAAGTCCAAGGTCCAAGATCCAAGGTCGGAAGAAATACCCTTTCTGGCGAGCGCCTTTCTGACTTTGGACATTGGATCTACTTTCCCGGGGGGGGGGATTGTCATGGCCGCTGAAAGGGTCGACACTGCGATCGGCTACGCCGTCTTTGCAATCGCTTTCGTCATCTTGGTGCTGATCGTGGCCTGGTTTGTCACCCGCAACCGGCGCCGTCGGAGCGCCGCGCCGGACGATCTGGATCGCCTGTTGTCCGAGACCGATCAGTCGCGATACAAGTCCGGCCAGGTTTGGTCCCTGCGAGAGCCCGCACCGTCGCAAGCGCGGTTGACCGTTCTGTGCGTGGAATCGTTTGACGCTAAGGCAACGATCGTCCACGTCGTCGTGAGCGGCGTTCCGCTCCCCGTGGGTCATATGCCGTTCGACGAACGGGCGATTGACGAGAGCGTGCTCGAGCAAGTTGACACGGCGACTCTCGGTCCCGAGGCGCTCGAGGGCTACGAAGAGTGGC
>DASPSM010000891.1:0-7838 GCA_035623955.1 Planctomycetaceae bacterium | reverse complement strand
CGCGGGGCCAAGGGCGTGAACGGAAGCAACGCTCCGATCAATACGATCACGATCACAGTCGCAAGCAGCGCGAGACTCGGTTTGCTGCGAAAGGGATTGCCGGTGGTGCGAATGACGAGAAGGACAAGCGTCTGCGTAGCGAGCGATTCGATGAACCAGCCGGTGTGGATTTGGGCGTGGTGAGCCCGTCGGATCACCAAAAGCCTCCTGCTTCGCCCCTTTGGAACGAGAAACTTCGCTCGAAGGACGAGGGAGGAGCTTGTAGTCGGGCGATCTCCAGTGTGCCCACATTCTGGACTTAGTCCTTTCGCGTTGCCGCCGCTGGAAATCTCGTCAGCAGAGGGCAATCCGGAGGTAATTTCATCCGCAGCCGGCGAGCATCAATCTCAAATCGGAATCGATCCGCCGTCAATGGCTCGCCATCCAAATTAATCTGCAGGGGCTCTTCGGTTTCGATCTCGAGCCAAGTCACGCGAGCCCTAACCAACGCGTCGCCGATGGCGACAGCCCCCTCGCGCAATAGGGCACGCAGGGTGCTGGCAATTTCGCTGGGAGGTAGCTCCGGAAGTACGACCACATCGAGGAGTCCATCGTCGAGAAGCGCCTCGGGGCACAGTTGGTGTCCTCCGCCCGATTGACGGCCATTGCCGACGGCCAGGAGAAGGAACGACCCTTCCCAAGCTAAACCGGGTCCAGACAGACGTCCCCGCGCTGCCCGGATGCTCGTGAAATGCGTTAAACCGGTCACTACGTAGGCGGCGCTTCCGAGGATCCTCTTCAATTCATTCGGGGTCGCTGTCGTCACCTGTGCGCCGAAGCCTCCTGCGGCGACGTTTACGAAATAGCGGCCGTTGGCTCGCCCAACGTCGATCTCGTATGCGTCTCCAAAAGCTGCGAGTCGCATTGCCAACAATGGATCGATCGGAACGTTGCAAGCTCGGGCCAAATCGTTGGCGGTACCGAGCGGCAGAACTGCCAGGCTTGGAACTTGCTTTATTGAATGACAGCCATCGAGCAATCCCCTCGTCACTTCATTCAGCGTTCCGTCGCCACCTCCGGCGACAACAACCGCGACCCCCGAATCCGCAGCCCGCCGGGCAAAGTCGGCAGCGTCGCCACTTTCCCAGGTGACCCGGACATCAACATCGCATCCCTGCTGACGAATCGCATGGACAGCCGCACGCACATCGTCGCGCATCGCCGCCTTGCCGTTCAAAACCAAGCAGACCGATTCCGCGGAGTGCATCATTGCACGTAAATTTCGGGTCTCGACAATTACCCGCAACAGCCTCTCGCTTCCGGACGCTAAGTTAGTTGGTGATCGCCAAGTGCCTCAGATCATTGCGCACGCCGATCGCCAGAATTGACCACGTTATGCCATTGAGAATCAGGTCGATGCCGACAAACGTGCCAAGCACCCATAAGCCCGACGCTGGCCATTGCGTGAAGATCGCGATGCCCAAAAACAACGCGATGATGCCGTTTATCAGGACCCAGCCCCAGTAAGGGAATGGTGCCATCAGGGCCACGACCATGCGAAACAGTCCACCTACCAGGAACATAATCGCGAGCAAGAGTGTCAGACTCTCTGCCGCTGCTACTGGGTGCGCCAGGGTCAAAAAACCGGCGCAGCCATACAGAATCCCTAGCAGGACGAACAGAAAGAAGCTCCGCCAACCGCGGGCCATAATCGCGGCCGCGAACTCTGCGCCCGCTGCGACCACCAACAGGGTGCCGAGGACGGCCACTGAAGCCATCGTCGAGCTGAACGCGAAACTGACGGCGAGCAGCCCGACCACGATCTGCAATACGCCAAAGACCAGGAACAAGCTCCAACTCTTTCGGAACTGTTTAATGTCCTCCAACACGCTCCCAAACATTTGCTCTCGAGTGATCGAACTCATCGGTTGCCTCCCACACAAGAAAGGGTTCACGAAAGAGAGATTGCCGCGCCGCCGGATTCTTTCCAGCGACGCGGGAAACCGAAATCAAAGAAGCATCAATGCACTTTTTCCGCAGGAGCTTCAGCCGTGGCCGCGTCGAGCACTGCTACGACGGCGTCCAGGATGGCCTCTTCAGCCTGGTTCACCGCGCCTACGGCGAAATCGATCGCATCGTTGGCATACGCCTTGGCGCGATCAGCTCGGGCATTGAGTTTTTGGACGTCCCGCTTTGCCTTCCATTCCTTGATCGCTTCTTTGGTGTCCGTCACCTTTTGCTCTGCGCGAGCCTTCAAATTCGACTGTGCTTTGGTGAATTGCTGCTTCCGCGACTCGGCTTCGCGACGGGCTTGCTCCAACCCGTCTCGCAGGGCCTGCTCGCCTTGCTTCCGCAAGGATTGAACGTTTGTTTTCAATGACTCGAGCCGCGACTCCGCGGCGTCAAGCCGGGTGTGCAGACTGTCACAGAACTTGTCCACTTGCGCGCTCATGACATGCTCCTTTTGGTGAAAGAAAAACGCAAATTCTGGGTTTCGCCCGTTGCGAATCCTGTGCCCGGTGGAAAATTCCGTTGTTTTAGGAGGCACAAACGAGAAAGCTGGCACCGCGAGAGAATAGAGTGACGCGCACCCGTGCGGGCCCGCGCGCCGGCCGCCTGACGTGAGGTTCTGATCGCCGCTTGCTGCATCCTGGTTCTCAGCCACACGGGCTCGCGGATCACCTTGAGACGCTGGCCGCAAGCCGGTCGCCGGGGCCGCTCTCAGCCGTTTTGACAGACGCAATCGAGTTTTCGGCGTTGATGGAGGCGGTTGCTTGTCAGCCCAAGTCGCCGGCATTCCGCTGCCCCTCGAAGAGACGAGCGGCGACGGTACCGAAGACGAAGCCGCCAACATGGGCTGCGTATGCCACTCCACCTTCCGGCTGTTGCGCAACGACACCGAGGTTGAGGAATTGTGTAAGAGCCCAGAACCCAATGAGGACCGCAGCCGAGATGTAGGTGACGCGAACAAACACGAAAATCACCAGCAAAGAACGAATTTTGTCCCGAGGGTAGGTGACCAGGAAGCCACCCATCACCGCGGCAATGGCGCCGCTCGCGCCGAGGTTAGGAACCGTGGAATCGGGTGCCGCGGCGATTTGCGACAGTGTGGCGGCCAGCCCGCCCAGGAGATAGAAGAGCAGGTACCGCCGCGGAGCCATCAGGTCCTCGATTTCGGGCCCAAAAGCCCACAAGAAGATCATGTTGGAGATGATGTGCAACCAGCTTCCGTGTAGGAACATCGCCGTTAGGATCGTGATCCAACGATGACCGCCAGTGATGTCGGCCGGAATGAGGGCCCACCTGGTGATAAACGGCTCTCCGCCCAACAGCTCAAGCAGAAAAACCAAGCTGTTCGCCAAGATGAGCGAGGCCGTCACAACGGGAAAGCGCGTGGGGCGCCGAGACTCGTCACTGAGTGGAATTACTGAGGCCATCAACTTTTCCGATCGTTGGCGACGGCCCGAAGCCCAATGGCAAGGGTCCTCTGATCTCGCGGGGAAATCTACGCGCTGTTGGCCGCTCCGATAGTTTCCGACGTTGTCCTGGCCCGATTTAGAGCGAGGACTCAAGGCTCTCGCCGTCTTTGCTCGCCCCGTGTCGCAGCGGCACGTAGAGTACCGAGGGCCGCATGGCTCCAGCTTGCGGGTAAAGGTCCATCAGGTCGTAGACGGTGCGGGGCATTTCAGTGGAGACTTTGATCCCGAATTCGCGAGCCATTTGGACGGTAATGGGATAGTCGTGCGTCCAACGGCCTTCGCTCAAGGTCTTAGCCAACTGCGTCGCCTCCTCTTTAGTTCGGTGCTTAAGCAGCAGCTCCGCCACGAAGGAGTTCACCTGCGCGCGCGACTTGCTGGCCATGTCGGCCAGCAGCAACGTCAAGTCGTGCACGTGCTCGGGTTTTTTGGTTTCAACGACTTTCACGATTGAGGCAGCAGGCAATTGGCCGAGCTGAGGATCGACCGGCCCCAGTACTGCATTGGGATCCATAACGATCTCGTCTGCCGCCAGGGCGATCAGAGTTCCCCCGCTCATCGCGTAATGCGGAACGAACACCGTCACCTTCCCTTTGTGCTCCGCCAAAGCCTTCGCAATTTGCTCCGCGGCCAACACCAGGCCGCCAGGCGTATGCAAGACGAGGTCGATCGGCTCGTCAGCCGGCGTGAGTCGAATGGCCCTTAATACGGCCTCGGAATCTTCAATGCTGATATAGCTGGTGACCGGTACGCCAAATAAGCTCGCGGTGTCCTGGCGATGAATCAGCCCGATCACGCGGGATTTCCGTTCCTCCTCAAACCGCTTCAAGATTCGAGTGCGCGCAGCGCTCATCCAGTACGGCTGGAATGCCTGTAAAACGAAAATCGACGAGAGGACCAGCCAGAATAAGGTCCGCGCTGTGTTCCCGGCGCCGTGCATCCAGCCGCGCCCTGCAGGTTGCGCGCGGCCAGCTGCGGGAGATTCCGTAGACGATGCCATAGCACTCACCTTTCAACTGGGACTGTCTCTTCCGAGTGCAGGCGGTAGACGGTTCTACCGCCTGCCTCGGAAGACGTTGCTCCGCCCGCCAAAAACCTTCAGGCGAGCAAATGCGTAAATCGAGCAAGCGACGCAGGGCTAGACCCTCAATGCCTCCTTGGTCAGCTGCCACGCCTGGCTGAGTTTGCTGGACCGAGCATCGTAATCGGCCTTGACCTCGGCGGCGCGGTTTTCGAGCCGGACCTTCATGTCGCCCCGCGCTTTGGTGGCCTGCTCCTTTAGAGACCTGATCTTTACGTCGGCCTCCTGTTTGAGGCTTTCCGCGCGAGTTTTTGCCCGATTCCTGGCTGACTCGAGACGTTGCTTCGTGGCGTCGGCCTTGGCTTGGAGTTTCGCCTTCGCCTTGCCGGTCGCGTCCTTTGCCTCGGCCTCCAACTGTGCGGCCTCGGCATTAAGAGTTGCAACGTCCCGCTCGATCTGCGCGTCGATCACGTCAGACCGCGAACGACGGAAAACCCTACCCCCCAAATCCTCCATTCGGGTCTCGACAGGGATCACCCACTGCTCTTCGACCTCGGCGACGACAGCCGATTTTCCCTTTGCAAGAGCCTGGGAGACCTCATCCAGGAAGTCGGCGCCGACGCCGATTTCCCCCAAATCAATCAGGGACCCGCTCAGGGTTCCGGCCGTGGCCCCGACAGCGACGCCTACAGGCCCGCCGAGCAAACCGATCAGCGCTCCCGTGGCCAGTCCCAAGGCAGTGCCAACCGGCCATTGATCAAACGACTGTTTGACCGCAACTTTTCCGTTTGAGTCCTTAGCGATGACGGCCATCGCATACAGGACCAGATCGCCTTCGGCGTGCAATTCCTTGAGCGCCCGAGCCCCTTCGTACGCATCCTTCTCGCTGTTGAAGACAACCACCATCATCTTGTCCATGGCGACATCCTTTAATGAGGCGGCGGTTCGCGGAAAACGCTTAGCCGGGCCGCCATCCAGCTGAGCCGCGGTCTGTTATGGGCACGACCAAACTAGTGCCGCATCGTACGCAAAGCCGGTACCATCGATTTCAACGTGCGCATCCCGTCTCTTTACAATCCTCGATGACGGGTCACGCGGATTTATCGTGCGGTTCCGCGCGTCCGAGTGCGAATCCGCACACGCAATAGGTTGGCGAGCGGTGGCGCGCGGACTGTTTGGTCCCGTTTCTGTGTCCCGGGGGGTCGGCAACGGGCAGCGATTGGAGCGGAGGACACCGATCCAGGCGGGCGACCTCCATCCGGGAGGGCACGTTCATTCAGACGACTGGCATCGCTTTGGCTCTCCCAAGCGAGTCACCAAACCGACAGCCCGCCGAAAAGGCACCTGGCGATGTTGCCGCAGGCGGCGAAAGGCCCCACGATGACGAGCGTTGGTTCCGCCTCATTAATGGAAAAGGCCCATGCGCCTGCGAGCGATCGCTCTAGACTACGACGGGACGATTGCAACTGACGGCGTCCTCCATTCGGGCGTTCGTGAGTCCATAAGGCAAGCCCGGCAACGTGGACTGGTCGTGGTGATCGTGACCGGGCGGATCCTTTCCGATCTCCACAGGGTCGCTGGTGGGCTGGACTTTGTTGACGGGATCGTCGCTGAGAACGGAGCCGTCGTCTCTTTGCCAAATGGTTACGTCGCGTCGCTCGGTCAGGAACCGCCAGTGTCGCTCCTTACGGAGTTGACCGGCCAAGGCATCAACTTCCACGTGGGTCGATGCGTTGTCGAAATGGACGCGGCTTTCGCACGCGTCGCCATCTCACTGATCCGCAAATTGGAGTTGCCGTTAGCCGTTGAATTTAACCGCAGCCGAATGATGCTGCTCCCCGCCTCGATCAGCAAATCGAGTGGCCTTCGTGAACTGCTCGACATTTTGGGCGTTTCGCTGCATAACACGGTCGGCATCGGCGACGCAGAGAATGACCATGGTCTGATCAGCAGTTGTGAATACGGAGTCGCGGTTGAATGGGGGTCGTACTTACTCAAGCAAAAGGCAGATCACGTAATCTCAGGAAACGGACCAGAAGCGGTTGCAGCATACATAAGGGAACTGTCCTCCCGGCTCCGCTTGTCCCACGCGTTCGAGACGAGTGCTCGGCGCGAAATCGTTCTTGAAGTGAAAGAACGGCAACCAGCTCTCGAAGTTGCGATCCGAGGTCGGAATGCGCTCATAGCCGGAGATTCCAAGAGCGGAAAGTCGTGTCTTGCAGGGCTGCTCTGCGAACAGATGATCCTGAAGGGGTACACCGTCTATGTGTTTGATCCCGAGGGGGATTACGACTCCCTTGCGACGTTGCCGAACACCATCATGCTCGGCGCTGGTAGTCTGTTGCCGCGATTTGAGGATTTGAAGATGTTGCTTCCGCAAGGGTTGAGCATCGTGCTGAACCTGTCCCATCTCGGACAGGAGGAGAAGAAGGCCTACATCTGGCAGCATTTGCCGATCGTGTCGCAGTATCGTCGAAGACGAGGCTACCCGCACCGCGTCCTACTCGACGAGTGCCAGTACTTCTTCGATCGGCCCGAAAGCGACCAACTCTTGGACGCCCAGTTGGAATCGTACACCTTGGTAACGTATCGGCCGTCGCAGTTGGCGCAGAACATCAGGCAGTCTATGGACGTCGTCCTCGCCACACGCCTCACGACAAAAGCAGAGGTTGATTCGCTGCGGAGCATTGCTGGCGCTAACATGACTCACAGTGACTGGTACGAACCTCTTGCCAATCTGGGCAGGGAAGAAGCTGCATTGTTGCCACCAACTGAGGAAGCCCACGGAGAAGTTCGCCCGTTCCATATGGTGCCCCGGCTCACCCAGCATGTCCGTCACCAAACGAAGTACTTCGACATCCCAGTGTCGGCCAGGAATGCTTTTGTCTTCACAGAGAACGGAAAGCCCTTAGGAGCGCCCGCGAGCACGTTACGAGAGTTGGCGGAGAGAGTGAAGCGCTCAGGGTCACACGTCGTGGAGGGGCATTTCCGCAGACATGATTTTTCCCGTTGGATCGCCGATCAATTTGGTGATAGCGAGCTCGCCAAAACCGTACGAGCACTTGAATCAGAATACGGGGCCAATGCAATCGGCGAGAAGGCCCGGGACGAGCTAGCTGCAGCGATTGATCAGAGATATGAATCCGACAGCGAACGATTCTAAAGCTGGCCAGTGGTGCGGGAAGGACCGTTGTGCTGTCGGAAGTTGAGAGACCTTCTTGGAAGCCGACACGCGGCCGCGCTCGATCTACTACATCACGGACAATAAATAACCGCGTCACGTGGTCAAACCGATGTACAAAGTCATTCTTTTGCGACACGGAGAAAGCGAATGGAATCGCGAGAATCGTTTCACTGGCTGG
>DASPSM010000885.1:0-6354 GCA_035623955.1 Planctomycetaceae bacterium | reverse complement strand
TGCACGCGGTAGAAACCGTTGACCAGGTGATAGTCGGTCAGTCCCGTCAGTCCGGCGGCCGTGGCGTTCGGGTTCGGGGCCGCGCCGGTGGTTTCAGAGGGGAGGTCCGCCCGGATCGTCAGGTCTTCGCCCGTCTTGATTGGATCGCTGGGGCTGCGGACATTGTGGGCCACTTCGATCAGCAGCACGTCGGGCGGCTCGACCCGGTAATCGGGAATGACGGCTTTCTGCAGCTCGCGCGGCACGTCCGAACACGCGGAGTGGGCAAAGGGATCGAAGTCGTGCTTCAGCGGCGTCGTGCAACCGACGGCTCCGAAGGCCCAAAACGCAAGCGCCAAGCCGGCCAGCTTCGTGAGGGGGGCGATCGAGTTCATTGATGCCTTGTGCTCGAAATCTGCGCGCCGTCGCCCCCCAGGCAATATGGCGCAGCTTCTCTGAGATCGGTTGTGAGAATAGGAAAACTTTAGCGGTGATGCGGCGCGAAAGGTTGTGCGGTCCGATCGTGCTCGAGTTGTTGAGCGATTGTCCTCAAGTTCGCGCGCGGAGGATCGCGATCAGACCGGACTAGTTAGACACTCGCCGCCGAGCCGGGTTAGTATGCACCGGCTGTTTTCCTGCCCTGACGAGGCGTTTTGCGATGGAAAAATGGGCGATCGGTGTCTTCGCGTCGATCGACGCGGGTTTAGGCGTTCATCTCGAGGTCGCGCGCGAACTTCACGTCCCAACGGTGCAGGTCCACGGGCCTCACAAAGGGAATCGCACACAGGCCGCAGCCGAAAATTTCCTCAAGAAGTGTGACCAGGCCGGGATTTCGGTGACGGCGGTTTTCGGCGGCTTCGACGGCGAGAGTTACGCCGACATCGCGACCACCGCCAGGACTGTCGGCCTGGTCCCCGAAGCGACGCGGGCGGCGCGCCTCGCCGAGATGAAGGAGATCGCCGACTTCGCCAAGGTGCTCGGCTGTGGCACGGTGGCGTTGCACATCGGCTTTGTGCCCCCCGACCGCAAGTCGCCCGGCTACCGCGGCCTGCTCGACACGACTCGCAACCTGCTCGACCATCTCGCGAAGAACTCGCAACAGCTCAACCTGGAAACGGGGCAGGAATCGGCCGACCATCTGTTGGAATTCATTAACGACGTCGCCCGCGACAATCTGTTCATCAACTTCGATCCGGCCAACATGATTCTTTACGGGACGGGCGACCCGATCGAAGCGCTGAAAAAAGTGGGCCGATACGTGCGCAGCGTCCACTGCAAGGACGCGAAGTGGGCCGCCCCCGACGCGCGCGGCAAGCAGTGGGGAACCGAGGTTCCGCTGGGCGAGGGGGACGTCGGCATGGAGACTTATCTCCGCACGCTGCACAGCCTGGGCTACGCCGGACCCCTGACGATCGAGCGCGAGATCGCCCACGACCGCGAACGGCAAAAAGCCGACATCGGCCACGCGGTCCGGCTGCTGGAATCGCTGCGGGCGAAGATCCCGGGCGCAAATGCCTGAAAAGTGAAGGCGAAGCACCGGCCAGCTGACGCTGGCCGCTCGCCGGGCGTGCTCTGCATTCGTCGCGCAACTCGAATTCCACCCGGCGAGCGTGAGGCGTCAGCTTCACGGTGCTTCTCTGGCTTTGGTTCGCCGATCCGAGCATTCTCCGGTTTTCGCACTAAAATAAAGCAATGTTCGATGATCGACTGACCGAGGCGGCTCGCCGAGCGCTGGCGCGATCGGCCGCGCTTGCCGCTGCGTGCGGTGTCTCAGCCCGCGAACCGCTGCATCTGTTGTGGGCCGTCGCGCTCGATGATTCGGAAGCTGCCGAGACGCTGCAATCGCGGGGCGTAACTCGTGAGCACCTCGTGCGACTGTGCCCGCTCCCTTTGTCGCTCGACATCTTTGACGAAGAAACCGGGATCGTCTCCACGGAGTGGCCCGAAAGCGCCGACTTTCGGCGGGTGATCGCTGCGGCGACTCAAGCCGCCTCGCTGCGTGGGCAGGCCGAAGTTGGCACCGGCGACCTGTTGGCGGCGCTGGCGACCGTCGAATCCGACGTGTCGCGCACGCTGGCCCAGCTCAACGCCGATCTGCGGGCGTGCACAGCGACCGACCGAACGCCGCAGTCCCCGATCGACGTCGATTTCCAGATCGACTGGCGCGCGACGTCGGCCGAGGATCAGACTGCGACCCTGCGAATTCTCGACGCGGCCGCCAACCGGGCGCGCGAGGGTCTCCGCGTGCTGGAAGACTTTGCCCGCTTCGCGCTGGATGACCCGCATCTGACCCGTCGGCTCAAAGAGTGCCGCCACGCGCTGCGAGAGGCGCTGAGCGATTTACCGATCGAAGGGCTGCTCCGCTCGCGCGAGACACAGTCGGACGTCGGTACGACGATCAGCACGCCGTCCGAAGTCTCGCGGCAAAGCCCGGCGGACGTCGCCTGGGCGGCGTTCAAGAGGGCGCAAGAGGCCGTGCGCACGCTCGAAGAATTCAGCAAGCTGGTCTCTCCCGTCGCGGCGACGCGGCTCGAGCGGATTCGCTACGAGCTCTACACCCTGGAGAAGGGTCTGGCGCTCACCGAGTTCAACCAGCGTGAGCTGGCCGATCGGCGACTGTACTTGCTGGCGACCGAGGCGCTGTGCCCGCAGGGACTGGGCCCCGCGGTGCGCTCGGCTCTGGCCGGCGGAGTCGACGTTGTCCAGTTGCGCGAGAAAGAAATGCCCGAGCGGCGCCTGCTGGCGCTGGGGCGGCGCGTTCGCGAGTGGGCTCGCGAGGCGGGCGCGCTCTTCGTCGTGAACGATCGGCCCGACCTGGCGGTGGCGAGCGACGCCGATGGCGTGCACGTCGGACAGGATGAGCTGCCCGTCAAGGAGGCCCGGGCGATTGTCGGCCCGCACAGACTCGTCGGCGTTTCAACCCACACCATCGAACAGGCTCGCCAGGCGGTGCTTGACGGAGCCGATTACCTCGGCATCGGCCCTGTTTTTCCGTCCGCCACAAAGTCCTTCGACTCGCTGGCCGGGCTCGAACTGGTGCGTGAAGTCGCGGCAGAGATTTCGCTCCCCTGGTTCGCCATCGGCGGCATCAACGCCGAAAACATTTCCGAAGTCGTAAGGGCCGGAGCCCAGCGAATCGCCGTCAGCAACGCGATTCTCGGCGCCGAAGATCCAGCATCGGCCGCGCAAACGCTCGCCGACATTCTGTGCGGGCTCGAGCGTTGAGTTACTCGCGCGGAAGTGCCGCCTGCGTCTCGATCTCGTGGCCGACGAGCCCCTTGCTGTACGCGGGGGCGACGACCGTTCGCTGCTGCGCGTCGGTGATCCCCAGGTCCGAGAGGACTTGGACGATACTGGCGCGGCGATGCTCGTCGAGGGTCGGGTTGGCATTGTTTTCCGTTCGCTCGATCACGATGGGAAACGGAACCGAATGCGCCCGGGCGGCAATTTCCAGCAGGTGATCCTTCCCGGCCGGCGACAACTCGCTCGTGCTGCCGACGAAATCATGCTGGTGCAGGATGAAGTCCGCCGCCTGGCCGTTGGCCTCCATCGTTTCGTAATGCGCCCGATTGACCGCTCCCAGCGGATAGACATCGGGGACCGAGGGAGACCGGCAGGCGGCGTTCCAGCCGCAGCCTTCGCAACAGGCGATCAGAGCCAGGCAAAGGCCCGCACCCAGCAATCGACGAGCTGCGACAGGCGTCATGGGCGCACCTGCTGGGGAAGGGGCCCGCCTGAAGAATCGGACGCGTTGGCAGTCGACCCGGCACTCGATCCGGTGACCGATCCGTCGGCCGGCCGCTGCGGAGCCGACTGCGGGCCACTCAAACTGCGAAACGGACGCTGATACCACTTGAGCGTGGAACTCGAGGGATCCTGCTGCACGCTGTTCGGTGCGGCCGCAGCAAACGACGCGCTGGTTTGTTGGATCGGCCCTTCGCAGGGGACGCTGAAATTCGCAGCCTGTGTCGGCCCAAGCGGATCGGGCGCGACCGCGACGTTTGCGCCGCGCGGCTGCGGCTGATACTGCGCGCCGGCGGGGGGCGCGGGAGGCGCATATCCCCGGGGCGGCATCGGAGCCGGACCGCTCGGGGCCGTGGCCGGGCCACCCGAGGGAGACATCTGGAGTCCCGCCGGCATGCCGGGCGTCTGGCCGCTTCCATACGGTGCGGCCTGATAGACGGTCGGATCCGGACAGCCTTGTGTCTTGCCGAGCTTGAAGAACTCGCAGTTGTTGGGGACCGTCACTTCGTGTCCGGGGAGGGGCGGAACTTCCTCGGTGTCCATCGGGCGCACGATTTCCGGCGTGACGAGAATCAACAGCTCGGTCTCTTCCTGCGTCGAGCGCTTGCTCGAAAAGAGAGGCCCGACGACCGGCGCATCGCCCCAGAAGCCGACCTTCGCCACCTGGGTATTCGTCTGACGCGAGATCAGGCCAGCCAGCACGATCGTCTGCCCCTCGCGGAGCTGCACGGTCGTCTCGGCCCGACGCGTGTCGACGCCGGGAATTCCGTTGACGGTGTTGGCACTGTCGAGCTGGCTGAACTCCGGCACGATCTTCATCCGCACGAGGTCGTGATCGAGCACGCTCGGCGTGACGACCAGCGACGTGCCGAAGCCGTGAAAGGTGGTCTGCTGGGCCCCGACCCCTTCGACGCCGACGATCGTCGGGACGGCAAATTCGCCGCCCGACAGGAAGCTGGCCGAATGGCCGCTGACGACCGTGAGCACGGGCTCCGAAAGAATGGTGGCCGTGCCGTTGGACATCAGGGCGTGGATGGCCGCGTCGATTTCGCCGTTCTCGAAAATCCCGGCCAGGGAATGCCGCCGCGTGTTCCTGATTTGCTGGACCGTATGGCGGCGATCGAAGAGGACGTTGTTCAAATTCACGCCCATGCTGCGAAGCATCGTGCGATTAAGCTCAGCGATCCGCACCCGCAGCATGACTTGGAATTCGCCCGGCACCTCGAGCAGATTCACGATATCGGTCGTCGGGACGGCTGAGTCTTCGTCCTTGTTCGCGTAGCGGCGATTACTCTGGCTGGGCGGCGCGTTGAGCTGGCGCTTCTGCGGGATCTCGACGGGAGCCGGCGGCGGCACCGCGACTTCGCCGCGAATGATCTGCAGGATCTTCGCCGCCTCTTCGGTGTCATGGGCTTGCCCCTTCACCACCAGCTTGCCGGAGAAGGGGATCAAATAGACTTTGCTGTTGGGAAACAGGATCGCCAGTTTCCGTTCGAGCTTGCTGTAGTCGAGGCGGCGGCGCTCTTCGACGCTCGGGTCGCGGAGCGTGTTGACCTGGTAGATCAGCGGTTGGTGGCTGTTGTCGAACCAGAGCGTCAACGTCGTGCTGCCGAGATCCAGACCGATGATCGACAGCTCGTTCGGGCTGAACTGCACGACGTCGATGATCGACGGGTCGGCAACGGCGGTCCGCACGATGTTCGTGCGGGCGATCACCAATTGGCTGTGATGCTGCATGACGTCGAGATTTTCCGAGACGCCCGGCATCGCGCTGATCTGCTCGGGGAGCGCACGGCCCGCCCGGGGATGCCCGGCAGCGTCTGCCACGATCGCGGGCGCGGCCGGCGCCGGCGAGACAACCGGCGGTGGAGGAACTTCTGCTCCATAGTGAGACGGGACCGGCGGCACGGGCTGCCAGTTCTGTGCCGCGACCGGCGAGGCCACGAGGGCGACGGCGCAGCCGGCCAGCAGGCAGGCTGTCACCCAAAGACGGCAGACTCCCGGGGCGTTCGTTCGGCGCGATCCGCGCAGCGACGCCGGCCGAAAGTGCGGCTTGACCGCAAGCAGTTCAGACATCGGGGATCCGAATTTCTTTCCGCGCAATCCGTCCGTTGCAATGGGTCCGAGACGGTATTTACGGCTGTATCGGTTGTGCCGATCTTGCGAATTGAAGGGGAACTTTGGGTTTTCAGGCCCAGTGGGGTTCTGACCGAGGTCGCGAGGAATTAGATTCCCAGAACTGCCACCGCTCGACCCGACAATTCGCCTGCGAACTGTCTTAAGAAAGGACAAGCGGGGCGAACCGCGGCGGCGGCAGGCGACTCAACCGGCGCTTGCGGAGCCCAATGTCGCAAATCGCAGGCGGCCGGCCGGAGGACGACGCCGATAGATCCTGCGAAACTCGGTGCTTCGACCGGGCTGAATTCACGGCGTTGGGTGCCTTGCCTACGGCTGGGCGTGGGCATGGATTGCAGAACATCCCCACCCAAAGCGGTGAGACCGTCCGGTAACTCGGCAGAGTTGATTTGGGTGCCACGGCTTAGCCTCGCTCGAGGCTATCCGGAAATTGGAGCGAGAGCAGCGAGCGCGCCTAGGCCTTGAGCCCTCGCCAAGAGGGCGCCAGACAATAGC
>DASPSM010000850.1:0-5072 GCA_035623955.1 Planctomycetaceae bacterium | reverse complement strand
TTTCCAGGTCGACTGACACAAGCTTGGCATGCAGCGATTCGGGCCGGAGCACTTTGCCAAAGAGCATGCCCGGCCGCCGGACGTCGGACGCGTACTCGTGGCGTCCCGTGACGAATGCCGCTCCGTCCACTTTGGCGACGGATTTTCCGGCTGTTTGCCACTCGGCCGGCCGCATGAGCGCGACGTCGGAGCTGATGGTTTTCGTCAGCTGGCCACGTTTGGCCAGCTCACCGAAAGTGACAGAACGATGCGAGGTCGGATCGGAAACCGTGCCGTCGACGACGGTCAACGAGCCGCGGTGGGAAGTGAGTTCCTTGGCGGCCAGGTCAAGCAACAGCTCGCGCAAACTGGCCGCCGCGCGACGCAGCTGCGGAGCCATCATCCGCGTGGTCATGCTACCGGCGGTTCCGAAGTCGTAGGGCACCAGATTCGTGTCGGCCATAACCATGCGGATGCGCGTAGGCGGCAGCCGCAACTCGTCGGCGACGGCCTGAGTCAACGACGTGCGGATGTTCTGTCCGATCTCGACCTTGCCCGTGCAGGCAGTGACTTCCCCCAACTCGTTCAGATGCAGCCAGGCACTGATTTCCTGCGGGACGCTGCGACCGCGGCCACCACCGCCCCGACGCGCGGGTCGCTGGGCCCGAGCGGTTCCCGCGACGAGGCAGATGACGATTCCGCCACCCAAGGCCTTGAGAAAATCGCGGCGATCGACTTCGAAGTGATATCGTGGCGCCTCGCGCAGCTCGTAGCGCTCCGGCTCGTCCCGCAGGAAGTCAAAGGAGTCCGAATCGGCGCTCGGAACGGTGGCGACGCGCGGCGATCGTTTGGCGATTCTGGTCACGTCGCACCCGCTTTCAACGAGTCGGCCGCCTGGGCAACGGCTTTCAGAATTCTCTGATAGGTTCCGCAGCGACAGACGTTTCCCTCCATCGCCTGCACGATGTCCTGCCGCGTGGGCGAAGGCCGCTTCGCGAGCAGGGCGTAGCCGCTCATGATCATGCCCGAAGTGCAATAGCCGCACTGCAGAGCACCGGCATCGAGAAAGGCTTGCTGCAGCGGGTGCAGTTTGCCGTCGCGCTCGAGGCCCTCGATCGTGGTGATCGGCTTATCGGCACAGTCGGCCAGGGCCATGCGGCACGAGCGAACCGGCCGGCCTCCCAGCACGACTGTGCAAGCGCCGCATTGCCCCTCGCCGCAACCGTACTTGGTTCCAGTCAGTCCCAGCTCATCCCGCAAAACGCCCAACAGCATGCGGTCGGGCTCGGCGTCGACCCGGTGCTTGACGCCGTTGACGCGCAGCTCAATTTCGGCAGCCATGGCTAGCCCTCGCAAAGAACAACGCAGCCGCGGCACCGTTGGTGATAAACGCGCCGTGGTCGGCCGTCAATGGCGAGACAGGCCGCCTTTGAGCGTGGTATCCGTGCTCTTGGCAAGCTCGCGCCGCAGCTGCCGCACCACCATCTGCGCGAGGAGCGGCAATTTAGAACGCAGCCAGTTGTTGCCGCTGAACCACCCTTCCGGCTCGGCGAAGGCCGCGTGATATTCGATGAGAATGGCGCCTGGCGGCTCGATCAACCGGGTCGCCTTGGCGTAGCTGCCGTATCCAAAATAGTACTCGGCCTTGCCGAGATAGCGGCGATTGTTTTCGTCGCGGAGGATCGGCCGCCAGCGGCTCGCATATTGCGGGTCGTTGGCAAAGTGCGGATCGAGGATCGAGGCGGAGATGACCGAATCGGGAGTCTGCGCTTTGGCTCCGCGCGTCGTGACCGAAAGCCGAACGCGATCGAGTAACGTCAGCTCCGCAAAGACGTACTGCGGATCTTCCGGTCCCCGCGCCGCCTTGAGGCCGTGACGCTCCAGATCGGCTGCCTCGAGCACCTTGACGACTGCCCCGTGCTCCGGATCGGTCTCGTTCCCGGTGGCTTTGAACTGCCGCTCGAGCCATTCGCCGTTTTCAAGAGTCGACATGCTGCCATAGGCGACAAACCACAGGTCGACGCGGCGACCCAGGTGGCCCTGGTCGTTTTCGTCTTTGGGAAGCTTGAGCACAAACGGGGCGACGACCGATCGTCGGGTCAGCTCTTCCCAAGTGTGCGAACCTTCGGCGATCGCTTCGACCGCTTGCCGCTGCTGCGCCGCATTCATTCCGTCGGCCAAGGTCGGAGCCGGCAACCGGACGACCTCGTGCAGGCCGATCGGCACTCCCCCCTGGATTAACTGGCTGTAAACCGGATTCTCGCCCCGGCAATTGCGCGCCGGCAGCAGCGTGATCGAGATGAAAACGACGGCCCAAAGCTTGCCCATGTCGAATGCTCCCCTGAATTTCGGAGCGACAACGATGGGGCCGCCTTGCCGCCAACGCATCGACTCCATTCGGTGCTGCGCCGGATTCCCTCGGGCGCGGGTAGCACTCTAGCGAATTCGCCGGCTGACGGGTACTCCGAATTGCCCCGCCGTCTTTTCCGCCCCGCTATTTGCCGTTGATCCGCTCCATCGACGGCTCGATCTGCCACAGGTACAGGAAGGTCGGCAACCGCGTCCGTTCGATACCAGGAATGTTGACGGGCAGCACCTTGTCCTGCAACGGAACGTTGGGCGTGGCCGAATAGGGCGAATAGGCCGGATCGCCCTTGCGGTGATAGAAAACGACCTCGGAATAGTTCAGATGGGCCATGTTGTTGGCGATCTGCACCGCATCGTCGAAATAGCCAATCTGATCGACGAGCCGCAGGGCCAGCGCCTGGCTGGCAGTGAAGACGCGGCCGTCGAACGTGGTGCCGTTTTGCGGATCGACCTGGGGCCGGCGGCACATTACGACATTCGTGAAGCGCTGGTGAAACTCATCAGCCATGTTTTGCAGGAGCTTTCGCCCTTCCGCATCGATGGCCTTCACCGGCGTTCCCAAGTCGACGTTCTTTCCCGACTTGATGGGAATGCCGACGATATTGAACTGCGCCATCATGTCCTGCAGGTTGTACACGTTAAGGAGGCAGCCGATCGCCCCGGTGACCGTCGTCGGATGGGCGACGATGCAGTCCGCGCCGGTGGCGAGGTAGTAGCCTCCGCCGGCCGCGACGTCCATCAGACAGGCGACGACGGGCAGGCAGGTGCGGGTCTTAAACGCTTCGAGATCGCGCCACATGATGTCGGTCGCCGTCACGCTGCCGCCGGGGGAGTGAATCCGCAACACGACGGCCCGCACGCAGGGATCGTGCTCGATGGCGTCGAGCCGCTCGCGGAAGATGGCCACCGGGTTTTCGCCCAGCGACCCGAACCCCGTCGCGTCCGAATCCAGCAAGACTCCGTCCACGTCGACCACCGCGACGCGACAGGCTCGCGGCAGGTGCGGCCGATGCGGCAACAGCGAAGCGAACACCGGCGTCTGCTTGGGATTGGGAGCCAGCGACGCATTGACATTGATGTCGCCGAATGTGTGCAAATGAACGAGCGGGTCGGCACAACCGATCAAGCTGAAAGAGGTGATCGCCACGGCAATGCAGGCAGCGGCGATCAATGCTCGGCGAGCGCGCCGGGAAACCTTGCGCGCAGGACACTTCGCGAAGTGAGACTTCATCGCGATCTTCAAAACCGGATTTGGCGGACGAGGGAGGGTGAAACGGCGAGGAGATGGCTCAGATATGAGCCGGAACGAGCGAAATCAAGGGAAGGCCCGAAGGGAAAGGAACAAAAGGTTAGCGTGTTGGGCGAAACGCGTCGATAGGAGTTTGCGGGTGGCGTCCCACGACTCGAGGGTGGTAACTTCAGGGCGAGCCGGACCGTTAAAACTCCCAGTGGAGCCTTGCCCCGAAGACATTGACGGGGCCTCGGTCGCTGTTGAACGCCGGGTCAGCGAAGAACTGGTAATCGAATGCCAGGCGACAGCCCGCGGCGAGGGCAAAATCGTAGTACGTTTCCAAAGACTTCTCGCAGGCATAGGTCAAGTTGCCGTCGCCGTTAAGAATCCCCGTGCCGCCCGACTTCAGGAAGGCTTGCTGGTCGGACGAAGCACCGACCAGGTTACCGAGAAGACCGAAGGTGTCGTTCGGGCGGCGCCATGTAGCGCCTTTGACGCTCACGCCCAGCTGCACCGTCCAGTCGGCATCAGTGAACGCAGCAGCAGCAGTTTCGCCGTCTTGCCAGCCGAAGCGAGCGAACACGCCGACGTTCTTCGCGATCTCCTGTTCACAATCCACTCCAAAGCCGTATTTGGAGCGGAAGCTGAAGGCGGCCTGGGGAACGGTCACTTCCACTCCTTGAGGCGTATTCGGAGGCGGAGGGGTGCGGATCAGAAAGGTGGTCGCCGCGTTATAGTCTGCGAGCAATCCGTGGTCGATCCATGCCGAAAGCTGGATGTCTCCGGGATGATCGTTGATGCGCCACCGGCGCTCGAATTCCGTGATCATTCCCCACTCTTTCCAAAAGTCGCCGTCGGAGGTGACCTCGCCGGGCTCGACGGGCCACATGAAGATTCGGTCGTCGGCGGTGAATCCATTCGGCAGGCCGGGCAACTGGAACCATCCATAGCGCAAGGCCCAGTCCTTCTGATTCAGGTCGATGGCAAATCCTGTAGTGAATCCGATCGTATCAGCGGGATAATCCCACGTGAGCAGAGTGCTCGCCCAACTCATGAATTGTGTGTGCGGGTCGTTGTTGTAGCTGACATTGTCGAAAAGCTCCGCCATGTTCAGCCGGCCCACGCTGATGGTGAGCCGCGAAACGTCCTGTTTTCCGGGGAGCGTGAATTGGCCGTCGGGCACGTCCTCCTGTTCTCCGCCCAGGCCGAAGGTCTGGCGAATGAAGAGGTGTGAAGCCATGAACCGGGGAGTCGTGGTGCCGGCTTTGTAGGCGTCCCCGTCGGGAAACGCCTCGAGGCCAAAGCTGTTACTCAGGCCGAACCCCTGCCACAAAAGCAGATCGAAGTGGAACTCGGCACCCTGCCATAACGGCGCGCCGAGAAAAAGGTCCGCGGTAACCGTTCCCTCGCGATCTTTGGCCGTGCCCAGGCTGTTGGGACCGGAGTAGAGCGCGCTGAACCCAGGTTGAAAGTTCGGAATGATGGTGGTTTGAGC
>DASPSM010000843.1:0-2503 GCA_035623955.1 Planctomycetaceae bacterium | reverse complement strand
GCTCAAACGGTTCCCGCGCTTCGCCGACAAGCGGATCGTCTTCGTGCAGCTGGCGATCCCCGGTTACAAGCAGCCGCAGCAGCTGTTTGTCGTCAACTACCTCCTCGCGCTCGGGGCCGAGTTCGACCTGATCCTCAATATCGACGGCTACAACGAAGTCGCCCTGCCCGTGGTAGAGAACAAACCCGCCGGCGTTTTCCCGAGCTTTCCGCGCGATTGGGGCGTCCGCGTGTTGGAACGACGCGATACGGCCCTGTTGCGGCGAATGGGAGAAGTCGTCGTTTTGCAAGAGGCCGACCGGGCCTGGTCGCGACGTTTTGAAGCGTTTCCGTGGTGCTATTCACCTACGGCGCGTCTCGTATGGGCCGTGCGGCACGAATGGCTCGCGCGATCGATCATCGCCGGCTATCGCGACACGATCGAGCTCCGCGAGAAACATCGCAGTTTCACCGCACAAGGACCGCCAGCGGAGTTTTCCGACTTGCCCTCGCTCTTGCGGCACTGCGTCGACGTGTGGAAGCGGTCGTCCCTCGAGCTATCCAAGACCTGCGACGCTTTTGGCATCGAATACCACGATTTTTTGCAGCCGAATCAATACATCGCCGGCTCCAAGCCGATGAGCCAGATTGAGCGGAACCTCACGGTCGAAGACAAATATCCGGGCCGCCCCGCCGTCGAGGCTGGCTACCCGATGTTGATTGCGGCGGGTCGCGAGCTGGCTGCTTCCGGGGTACGTTTCCACGATTTGACCCAAATCTTCGCCCACGAAACCCGTCCGACCTACCGCGACAACTGCTGCCACCTCAGCCCGACAGGTAACGAAATCTTGGCGGTGGAAATGGCGAAGGCGATCGGGGACCGTTAACCGCGACGCTTCGGCTTGGTTCAGGCTAGTACCTCGCGGACGACCGTCCCCTCGACGTCAGTGAGCCGGAAGTCGCGGCCGCTGTAGCGGTACGTGAGCCGCGTGTGCTCGATCCCCAAAAGGGCGAGTACGGTCGCGTGCAGGTCGTGGACGCCGACCTTGTTCACGACGGCTTTGAAACCGATCTCGTCGGTTTCGCCGTACGAAACACCCCCCTTGACGCCGCCGCCGGCCATCCAGGTGGTGAAGGCGTGCGGATTGTGGTCGCGCCCGGTGCCCCCTTTCTGCACGATCGGCAGCCGGCCGAACTCGCCGCAACAGAGGACCAGCGTCGAGTCTAAGAGACCGCGGCCAGCCAGGTCGTTCAGCAAGCCGGCGATGGGGACGTCGACCTCGCGCGCGAAGCCGGCGTGGTTCTTGACGATGTCCTGGTGCCCGTCCCAGCTCCGCTCGTTTTCCATCCCGCCGCTATAGATCTGCACGAACCGCACCCCCCTTTCGACCAGCCGGCGGGCGATGAGGCACTGCCTGGCAATGTGCGTGCACCCGGGATTGTCGAGCCCATAGAGCCGCTGCGTCGCCAGCGATTCGCTTTCCAGGTCGAGACATTCTGGGGCCGCCATCTGCATGCGGTAGGCGAGCTCGAAGCTTTCGATTCGCGCGGCCAGCTCGGAGTCATCGGGCGTTTGGGCGAGGTGCCGCTGATTGAGCTTTTTGAGCAAGTCGAGCTGCGAGCGCTGCTCGCGATCGGTGACCCCTTTGGGCGGATACAGATTGTCGATCGGGGCGCCTTTTGGTTTAAGCACCGTTCCCTGGTAAATGCTGGGCAGGAACCCGGATCCCCAGTTCGAAGCGTTGCCCTTGGGCAGGCCGCGGCCCAATGTGTCGTACATCGTGACGAACCCCGGCAGGCTGCGGTTCTCGCTCCCCAGGCCATACGTCACCCAGGAGCCGACGCAGGGAAACCCCATTCGCGACATGCCCGTGTTGATCATGAACAGGGCGGGCGAATGGTTGTTCGACGTCGTCCAGCACGAATGGATGAAAGCCATCTTGTCGACGTGCCGGGCGATGTTGGGAAAGATTTCCGAGCCCCATTTGCCGCATTCACCGTGCTGGCGGAAGCGGAAGGGCGACTTCATCACCGGTCCGACCTGGTCGGTGAAAAAGCCCGTGTTTTTGTCGAAGCCGGGCAGTTCCTGTCCGTCGCGGCGAGCCAGCTCGGGCTTGTAATCCCACGTATCGACCTGGCTGGGACCGCCGTTGAGAAACAACCAGATCACGGCCCGCGCCTTGGCAGGGAAATGTCCGTCGCGGGCGGCAAGCGGGTTGCGAGGATCGATGGTCGAGGCAGCGGCCTTGGCAAGCAGCCCCTGCTCCTGCAGCAAGCCGGCCAGCGCGAGCATGCCGAAACCGTTCCCGGCGCGAGTCAAAAACTCGCGTCGCGACTGGAAGGCCGGGCTGGGCGGGGCAAAGAACCGGGGGAGCGCTTGCATGGTCAATCCACGTACACAAACTCATTGAGACACATCAGCACCTGGCAAAAGTCGAGCAACGCCGACTCGCGAGGGTCGGCCCGGCGGCCGGCGATCTTCACGTCCGACTCGTGCAGGGCGCGCTGGTGCTCGATAAAGGCTG
>DASPSM010000775.1:0-4021 GCA_035623955.1 Planctomycetaceae bacterium | reverse complement strand
GAACAGGTCGAGGGAGAGCCAGACAACATCGGACCGCCAACGGATCAGTATGGCCTGGGCGTGATTCTTTACGAGCTGCTCACGCGCGAGTTGCCGTTCCGCGGGTCGGTGATGGCCGTGATGGGGCAGATCCTGACCAGGCCGGTCACGCCGCCGAGTCAACTGCGAGCCGACCTCGATCCGAGAATCGAAGCCGTCTGCCTCAAGATGATGGCCAAAGCGGCGTCGGATCGCTTTGCGTCTCTCAAGGCGGTTGCCGACCAATTGGCGGCAATTCTGAAGAGCCCGGCCGAGAACGCGGCCTCGCAGAACAAGCCGGGGCCCGCTCTGTCGTCGGCGGATCGAATGAGGCCGGATGGCGGGGCGTCCCAGGCCCTCAAATCTCTCGCGCAGAAGTCGCTGACGCAAAGCGACCTGGCCTCGCTCGAAGAGTTGGCCCAAAAGTGCCTGGCTCGCCGTGACTATGACCAGGTGATCCAGGTCATCGAGCGAATTCCGGCAGCGCAGCGGACTGCGGAACTCGTTGCGCTCCTCGAGAATGCCCGCGCCAAAGCCGACGAGATCACGTTCCTGATCTGCGAGATCGACGAGGCCGAGCGTCTCGGCGATGCGCAGAGCGCGCTCGAGAAGGCCGAATCGCTGCTCAAGTTGAAGCCGGGGCATCATCGCGCGAGAGAAATCCAGGAGAAATACTCCGGGTACGGGGCGGGCCGCGCAGCGCGGATCGCTGTCTTGGATCAATTTCGCCGGCCCCTCAACGACGGAGGGTGGATTCCCTGGAGCGCGCTGGCTTTCGGTCTGGTGGTCTTTGGCGTGATGACCGGCGCGATTGTGATTTACCTGAACAAGACGGCCATCGTGATCGACATCGAGGACCCGGACGTGGAAGTCTCCGTCAAAGGGACGACGCTGACCGTCACGGGGCCCGATCGGCAGTCGGTCAAGGTCGTTCCCGGCGATCAAGAGCTCACGATCACCTGCAACGGCCTCGAGACCGTGACCAAGAGCTTCACCATCAAAAAGGGCGAAAAACGCACGGTCACCGTCTCGATTCTCGACTCCAAACTGGTGGCATGGCTCGACAATGAAAGCGGGGCGTCGACATCCGGGCCCGATCAGAAAATGTCGAATCCAACGGCCGGCAGCACAGGACCGTCGCCTCCACTGACGTCCGCTCACAAGGAGCAGAAAGGGCCAGAGAAGGAGCCAGAGAAGGAGCCGAGGAGGGAGGCGGAGACACAGGTTGTCAAGATTCCTCCGCAAACCGGAGCGGGGTCGACTGAAGTTGCTGCAGCCGACCAGGGCCAAACGCCGTCGACGCCAGGCTTCATTCCGTTATTCAACGGAAGGGATCTCGCCGGCTGGCATCTCGCGCCTGGGTCGCCGGGCACCTGGCGGGTCGTGAAGGGCGTTCTGATCGGGTCGGGCTCGAAGCAAAGTTATCTCGACTCGGAGCGCGACGACTTTCGCGACTTTGATCTGCGTGTCGAGGCGCGGTTGAGCGCCGGCGGCGAAAGTGGCGTCTATTTCCGCACGATGGGCGGCTATGCGGGTTACCAGGCTGACATCCGCGACCCGCGCGACGGGTCGACCTATCGCACGGGAACGCTGACCGGCCCCCGGCGCGGCACGGTGAACTTTGTGGAGCGTCTGGTTCGCGACCCCGAATGGTTCAACATGCGGGTGCTCGCGGAGGGCAATCGCATCCGCATCTTCGTCAACGACAGGCAAACGGTGGACTACACGGATGCGGAGCGAAGTTTTACGAGCGGGCGCATTTCACTGCAGCAGGTCCATCCAGCGACCACGATCGAGTTCCGAAGAATTGAAATCCGCGAACTGCCCCCCGCCGCAATGGAATCTCCCCGCTCTGGCATTCAGTCGGCCGAGGACCAAACGCCGAGGAAACAGGGCGAAAACCTGCTCGTCAACGGCAGCTTCGAGGAGGGCCACCGGCCGCGTAAATTCAAGTCGTTCAACGCGGGATCGACGGAGATTCCCGGCTGGAAGGTGACGCGGGGTCAGATCGACATCTTGGGAGGGCTCAATGCCGCCTTCGACGGGACAAACTCGGTCGACCTGCACGGCACGCCGGGATTCGGCGGCATCGAGCAGACGTTCAAAACGGTGAGGGGTCATCGTTACCGGGTGACGTTTGCTGCGACTGTCACTCCGACCGCCAAGCACCCCGTAAAAAGAATTGGCGCGAGCGCCGCCGGCACGAAAAGAACGTTCACGGTCGAGTCCAAGATTAAGACGAAGTGGAGCAAGCCCCTCGATTGGACCCTTGAGACGTTTGAATTCACCGCGGCTGCGGACGAAACGACCCTGGAGATTTACACGCTGGACACACGCGACCCCTTCCTCGGGCCATTGATCGACGACGTGCGCGTGATCGAAGAGGAACCGAATACGAGTGCGGCAGCCAGGGGCTTTGTTCAGCTCCTGCACCGCGGAGAATTCGACCAGGCGTTCGCCCAGTTCAACGCCGACATGCAGAACGCGCTGCCGGCAGATCACTTGAAAAAAGCCTGGCAAAAAGTGCTTGCGGAAGCGGGAGCGTACAAAACGATCCTCGAGACGCGAACTGAGACGTCTGGCATCAGCGAGAGCGTGACCGTCACGTGTGCGTTTACGAAACACGCCCGCGATGTGCGCGTGGTTTTTAGGGCGGGGAAGATCAGCGGCCTGTGGTTCCCCCTGCGGCGCTCGAAGGAGTAGCAGATCGGGGAAGGCAGGCTGAACGCCGGCGTGATCGAGCTTCGCCGCGCAGTCCATCTCTTGAAAGGCAAAGGGCAGGAGCGAAATGGTGGGCCTTCAGCCCGAAGCGGGTCCTCTGCCCAGCCGACGCCTCGCCTAACTTCTCTCGCCTGCGGCGCCCCGGTTGCAAGCAACCGAGGCACCAGAGCCTGCCTCTTAGCCGCCCCTGAGATCAGGTCACGATAGCTCCGCAAATCGCAATGCGCCTCACACCGACCTCGCTATCGTGGGGTACGGTAGCTTCTCGCATTCTTTGCTCTCTGGGCGTAGTATGAAACTCAATTCTCTACCAGAGCGTCTCAATTGACGCCTGGTCACGTCGACTCGCCGTCTCGCTCCTTTCGAAGTAGTGATACGTGGCTACGAGCTTTCAATACGATGTCTTTCTTAGCCACTCCAGCGTCGATAAGGCGGCGGTTCTAGAGCTGGCGGAGCGTCTGAAGGGCGATGGGCTGCGGGTTTGGTTGGATGTGTGGGTGATTCAACCCGGGGACCAGATTTCGGTCATGGTCGACCGCGGACTGGCTGCCTCGCGACGGGTTGTGCTGGTCATGAGCGCGGCAGCTCTCGACTCGGAATGGGTGACGCGAGAATTCCACACGATTGTTTTTCGCGATCCAATCAACCGCCAGCGGCGTTTGATCCCGTTGCTGCTCGATGACTGTGACGTGCCCGATGGAGTCAGCCCATTTGCTCGCATTGATTGGCGCACCAGGAGCGACGCCGAGTACAACCGATTATTGGATATCTGCCGCTCACCCATACCAGAGGTCGAGGGTGAAACGTCGCAGGACAATCGCGAACCAGCCAGGCCGCCAATCGTTCGTCGCCGGGTCCCCACTCCGACGGGGCCCTCGTCTGCCTTGGCTCCGTTGGAGCTGCCTCCGGCCGCGGCAAAGTACTTTGGCCGCGGGGAGCAAGTGAAATGGCTCGCGGAACGGCTGAAGGCCGGCCAGAATTCGGCCGTCGTCGGCGCTGCGGGCATGGGCAAGACCGCTTTGGCTGCCGAGGCCGTTTCTGAGGCCGTCGGAACGGCGAAAGAGTCGCTTCCCTATAGCCCATTTCCTGACGGCGTGTTCTTTCTCGACCTCTATGCCATGCACGCCGTGGCGGACGAGGCGTGGAACGCTCTGGCCAACAAGGTCGCCGGGGCTGATTTCTTGGAAGACAAGCCGGCTCGCGTCCGCGCCGTCGAGGCGTGTCGCGGGCGGCGGCTGCTACTGATCGTCGAAGGAGCAGAGTCGGCTGATGGCGCGGAGGG
>DASPSM010000757.1:0-15544 GCA_035623955.1 Planctomycetaceae bacterium | reverse complement strand
G
The DNA here is from genome assembly GCA_035623955.1 of Planctomycetaceae bacterium. Taxonomy (GTDB): domain Bacteria; phylum Planctomycetota; class Planctomycetia; order Planctomycetales; family Planctomycetaceae; genus DASPSM01. The sequence goes on along the minus strand of DASPSM010000757.1, from coordinate 15,543 downwards.
CTCAACCTGGCGTGCGGGCTGCTGGGTGGTGGAATGACGGGATGACGGCTGGGCGCCAAGTCAGGGCGCTGGGCTATCACGAACGTGTTAATGGCCGTTGGGCCTGGCCGGAGATGGGCGGCTGGGTATTCGGTTTTTGCAATCAGCTGGGGAAAAAGGCCGACGGTCCGCCCGCCTGGGCGCTTGTATTCGCCCTTCTTCAGCCCCGCGACGAGTGGGACAACGCGACGGCAATGATCATGCTTTGGAGACGGGGTCGTATGGTTCTCTTCATTTCCCGTCGCACGATGCGTGTCACGGTCGCCGGCCAACTCAGCCGCGACTGCGTTGTCGATGCACCATCACTCGCTCCGTTGATTGGCACGCGATCGACCGCGCCCATTCCAGCCGCGCTGTGCCTGGACGGTTACTCGGGCAGGGACTCAATTCAGATTCGCTATCGTTGCCAGCATGCGGCACGGCTGGTCGTGCCCTCGGAAACCAGCCTTTCGCCGTTTTCAGTGCATGAAGTCGTCGGGGAAATGGAGGTGGAAATCGAGATGGATCGGTCACACACACGCTTCACGAGCCCGGGGATCGTGGAGTTTGCCGGCGGTGCCGCAGAAAGGTCGTGGAGTGCGCTCCGATGAACATGGTTACGGCGCAACGCTCTCTCGTTGGAAAAAGAATGGCGATTCGGTCTCAATTAAGGACGCCGCCGATCTCTTTGTCCAAACGGTCGAGACTCTCAACCGGCGAGTGCCATCGATCAGCGCAGCTGCGGCCGAGGAGTTGGGCACGACGAGTCTTGCACTGCACTTTGGGGACGGCAGCGACGCGACCCTTTCTGCACATCTCAACGCGCTAATCGTCACGCGCACTCGCACTTCGGCGTTGGTCGAGTGCTACTTTGATCATCACAGCCTGGTATCGCTTTATGATTTGGAGCTGCGCCCGAGTCAGATTCTGAAGGCTGGCGCCTTTGACGTGCGCGGCCCCACGGAACGAGTCCTTGCCGTATGGCGCACTTTCCAACTTCTGGCCCAGCGCGCTGCTGGATTGCGTTCAGTTCAGGCGCTTTGGACAGTGTATCGACGAAGTCGCGATCTCGACTTCGGCCGACTAAGAAGCGACGGACAGTGCCGTCCCGGCCCGGCCGCTGCTCCACCCGACGCTGCGGCCATACTCCGCAACGGCGACCGAACGGCGGCCCGCTCAGCCTCAGTCGCAACAACGCGAGTGTTGTGGGACCGGCGCATCGGCGACGGTTGGTGGACGATCGAAGGGCCGCGGGACGCCGACCTATTTGACGTAATGGAAGCCTGCCGTCGCCGCGTGGCTGACGAAATCTTCGCGCTCATTCCGCGGCGTCGTCCCGTCGACAGTCTCTATAACTTGATGCGCGACTATCCCGGTCGCGGCGGCAAGGGTTTGCGTCCTACCCTTTGCATCGCCACTTGTGGAGCGTTCGGAGGACATGGCGAAGATGCGGTGCAAATCGCAACAGCGATCGAAATGTTTCACAATGCGTTTCTCATTCACGACGACATCGAGGATGAATCAATCAATCGCCGAGGTCGGCAATGCATGCACATCGAGCATGGCATTCCGCTAGCTGTCAACGCTGGCGATTCGATGAATCTCCTGGCGGTTGACACCGTACTTAAGAATATCGATCGCCTCGGACTCGCTCGGACGCTCGCCATGATTGATGAAGTCATCCACATGTGCCGCGAGTCGTTGGAAGGGCAGGCGATGGAACTGGGATGGATCCGCAACTGCTCCGTCCCAACGCGCGGCGCTGCCTACATTCAAATGGTCACTAAGAAGACGAGCTGGTACACTTGTCAATCACCCTGTCGGCTCGGTGCCATCGCGGCTGGACACACGAGGCCACGGGAGCTCGACCTGATTGGAACGGTTTTTCGCGAGGTGGGCATCGCGTTTCAGATCCAGGATGACGTGTTGAATCTGATCGGCGAGGAAGATCTCTATGGGAAGGAGGTCCTTGGGGATTTGCTGGAAGGAAAGCGCACTTTGATGCTGATTCATCTCATGCGGACGCTCACCAAACGCGATCGCACCAAATTGCTTCACTGGCTGCGCACCGGCCGCAGCGAGCGAACGCTGCCGGAGTCTCGACGGATATTACTTAAAATGAAGCAAAGCGGTTCGATCGACTACGCACGAGCCGTGGCTGCGCATCATGCAGCGCGTGCCGCCAAACTCTTCGAGCAAACACTGAGGTTCATTCCACAAAGCGAGGACAAAGCGATCCTGCGCCAGGTCATCCACTACGTAAATACAAGATTGCTATAGCGGAGCTCTCGTGGGATCAGCCGACGCTCAACTCGTCCAGCACATTCAGCGAGCAACGCTTGGCGCCGCCCGCATTCTTTGCACGCTTGCGCGGCATGGAAAGAGAGTCGAGCACGATCAGCCGGACCGCGCCGAGTCAATGCTGAGCGCTGTACGTTACCATCCACTTTACAAGGGGGGCCGATTGGCTTTCGATATGCTGGAAATCGAAGACTTGATGCTCGAGGAAGCGTCGGTACCGTCGATCGATGGGCTCGATCTCTTTCGGCTGTCAAGTGCTGGACTTACGGGTCTTTTCGACATGCTAGGGCGCCTTGGAGCCGAGGCAAGCGATGACAGCGTAGTTTCGTCGACCAAAAACACCCCGGAGTCAGCGGCACGCCCGAATGGGGGCGTGCCCGAGCTTCCCCGTGTGACCTTTGGGGCCGGCCTTGGGGGCGAAAATGGTTCCGTGACTCGGCCTAAGCCCAGCGCACAGGAACCCGACCTTAAGTCTTCGGATTACCTCTACGATTATGTGGTCCTTGGAATGTTGGAAGTGTGGTCTGGACGAATTCCCTGACTAACGCGTGCCGGTTCGGATGGACCCGCCAGGCTGTTGCGATGTACGAGGCAATCATTGTTCGCGCACGCAAAGGTGGGCGCATTTGACGCAAGGCGAACAAGCCGTCTCTTGCACCAGAATTCGGGGCGGGTTCGAATCCCGTCGGCCTCGCTCAGTTTAAGTAGCCGCAGTCGTCCGACTTGCGGCTACTGTCGTTTCTTGGGCCACGCTGCAACAGACCCGCGTTGGTAACGATTTGGTAACGTGCTGGATCAACTTCTCGCGGGATGCACCGATTAAGAGTTGCTGCGGGCGGACTCCTGGAAGCGTTCCCGTCCTGCCAGCTAGGCAGACCGCACTGTCGCATCGCGGCGCAAGGCCAGAAGGTGCCGGCACTCGCAAGCCTCGCTGGCACCACTCTCAAGGCCGGCAGACTCGTTACAACCGGCAGCAGCGGTGCCGGTGGACGGTCCGCGGGCACACTCCCCGCAAGGTTTTACTAACCGCGTCCTAAGAAAGGAATGATCGCCCGATTTGGACTTCCGCTCATTGAGTGAACATTTGGATCAATCCGAACCATCGCGCTCCCGATAAGTTCACGTAAATGCGATTGCCTCCGCTCAACCGGTCCATTGGACCGATTTTTGAGTCCGAGTTGCAAGAGCGAACGCTTTGTGTGGATCGCCTCCACTTGTGCCGCGCCATTCCACCATCTCGATGTCCGGCGCACAGCGGGTTTCAGATCACGCACGGATTGTCTGATCAGATTCCTACTAACACGCGGACGGGCACGAATAATGAAGATATCCATTTTCCTGCTACTACTCGCCACGGTGAGCCTTACGGGGTGCACCGCGATGGCACTCAAACACGAATCGACCCACGTGTCGATATCGGTCGGCGATCTGTATCAACAGGAAGTTCTCGATAACCTCGCCAGGTTCGTCGACAATTACAATGCATTTCCCTCATTTGCGTATGCGACCCAAGGGGCCGCCACCATCACCGATGAGGGATCGTTCGGCGCAGGCGCGACGTTGACCCACAGCTCCGAAGCGACGTTGAGCCTGATGGGATCGAGAACCATTGCGGATTCGTACACGCTCAATCCCGTGAACGATCCGCGCAAGCTCGAGCTGATGCGGTGCGCGTTTCAGCGGGCCGTCAGCAGTTGTGGTTACGGGCCCGTCGAGTCGCAGACGTGTCCCGACTGCGAAGCGACCTTCAACAAGTTTTATACGGGTGACCCAACAACGAAAGTTGCCGATTCACTCGTTGGAGAGGTCACCTCGGAGTGTCTCAAGGCGGCCCCCCCTTGGTTCTGTACGGGTCCGAAGAAATGCGTTCCGAAAGGTTGCTGCATCCCGGTGGGCCACAATTGCAACACGTATGTCTGGGTCCCACCGGAGGGCCGCGAATATCTGTCCAGGTTGACGATCGCCATTATGGATTACGCGATCAATAGCGCGCCGGCGCCGCTCACGAAACAGGTCACCTACTATCTCGACGAGAACGGCGTTCCCACAACGCAGAAGCTGGCGGTCGGCCAGGTGAGCGCGGGAGTGCCGGTCACTGAAGATCCGATCTCGTTGCTCAACACGCCCAATCAAACCGAAATCCAACTCGACATGGAACTCCAACAGCGGATGCGCCGCGACCAGGCCGCGATCAAAGCCCTCCAGGATGAGGCGAAAAACAACGGCGGCAAACTCACCGAGGCAGATAAGATCACCTATCGTCGCTTGACACGTGAGGTGGAGAGTCTGAGTGGCAAACTCGACTATCTCCAGCACCAGCTCAAGACGGGCGGATTGAAAAACAAATACTACCGTCCCGCGCCGGCGCCCGAGGCCGGAGCTGGGTTGCTCCCCCTCAAGCAGATTCTGAGCACTGTTCCAGGGCCGTAACCTGGCCGTAACCTGGCCGCAAGCGACGTCGTTCTCGCACAGGGCGAGTCGCCCGACATGAAATGAACATGGCCGACCGGTAAGTCTCACTTGCCGGCCGGCCATGATTCGTTACTTGCGCGGCAAATGGAGCTGGGTGAAGCTGCGGCGAGGTGTCTCCCGCCCCACCGTGACGGCGATTTGAGCACGATGAGATTTTCCGAGCCCACGCTCCCCGTAGTTGGGGTTTACACCTAAGAACACAATCCCTTTTGTGAAATGGAGGGTTTGGGGGACTTACGCAGAAAAGACTGGCGATTGGCTTCAGCGCCAGTTACCTTGAAAGGCACTTACCGAGACTTTTCAACTTTGCGTTCGGGAGTAAACCTCAACATGATGCGGACTCTTGTCTTCGCAGTTTGTGTGGGAATGGGAATCGCGGCATCGCCGCTTGCAGCGGCTGAAACATGGCTGCAAGCCAGCGTTGTTCTCAAGCACCCGAACGCGACCATTCGTCCCGACAAGGGCGGCACAACGCCGTCCATCTTTCAAATCGGCTGGCCCGCGACCGTCAAGAGCACCGATGGCACGTGGGCGTTGCTGATTGGAACGCCCGGTTTCCAGCGGAAATCAAAGATCGGGTGGGTAAGGATTTACGATCTCGTCAACGGCAACGACGATCCAATCAGCGGCACAGTCTCGACATACTATACGTCAAAGATCGAGGAGAGCCCGAATCGGGACACACGGGCAACCTGGTATTGGCTGCGCGGCATCTATTGGGACAACAACAACGACTCGCCGGCCGCGATCAAGGACTATGCGCTAGCGATCTATGACCTGTCAGGTCCCGTCTTCGCCAACGACAAGGACTGCCCTCTGCTTTGCCATCTTAAAAAACAAACTGAGCCTGGCACGGTTCCGTCGGATGAACCCTCTATCGTACTGTCTCCGACCGATCGAAGCGCCCTGCTGTCGGACTGCTATCGGCGTCTGGGAACCGCTCTAGCCACGGTTGACCCGGTTTGCACTTACTGCTGCTGGAAGAAGTGCTTTCTCGCTGCGGAGCGCTTCCTCGCTGCTGACGAAAGCGGGAACAAACCGACGGCTCCGCGACTTTACTACGAGTGGGGTAACGCCTACGTCAATGCCCTCACCGCACTTGTGGGCCCCGGCACGACGCCGTCAGCGTGCTCGGTTCCTGCCGATTTGAACAAGACGCAAACGGCGGTGAAGACGGCCTGCAAAGAATTGGAACAGGCTGTACAAGGCGACCCGCAGTTTTCAGACGCGCACGCGGCGTTAGGGGATCTCAAATCAACCTATGCCACCTACCTCGTGTCGCAGACAACAGCAGCGGCAAAGCCCGCGGCCGCAAAGCAATCGAAGGATTCGCCATGTGACGTGTTGCGATCGGCCATCGACGAATATCGGGATGCAATCCAATGCGATTCGGGATCGAATAGAGCCTACCTGGGCCGATCGCAGGCATTGCAACAGCTTGCCTACTTGATCGCGCACGATGCGGTAGCGACCACGGCCGCTTGCCCGCCTGAACCGAGCACCTCGTGCGAATCGCCCACCACGAACGCCAAGTCCACAAAGTCCGATACCCGTTCGCCCGCAAACTCAAAACCGCCATCAAAGTGCGATTGCTGCCTGATTGCGTCGACACCCGACCCAACCGGCTGTCCCCCGAACGATCCACCGCCCGAGCGAAGCATTTGTCTGCTCGCGCTGGCAAACAAAACGGTAAAGTGCCAGCCCACCGACCCGATCGCCCAGGCGTTTGCAAAGGTGAATAATCTGCTGGCAGCAGCGGCTGAATCGGCGCAATCCGCGCTCAGCGCCAGTGCCAAGGGTCTTTCCGATAATTCGAGCATTACACAACTTGCGACCACTTTGCGTGACCTGGCCTACTTGAACGATGCCACCCCCACAGTGGCATTTCAGTACGCGGCGAGCGCTTACAATCTTGCTGCCAACGGGGCTTCATTCGCCGGCAAGATCGAAGATGGAGACAGTCTCGATAGCCTTGCCAATTCGATGAAGGCGCTTTATCGATGCTATCTTTCCGAGTTCAAAAAGAAGCGGAAAATCCCCAATCCCAAGAAGGCGATGCCGAAAACTCCGGCCACAGCCACGGACGAAGAGGCACAGGCCATGATAGAAGCGCACGCAGAAAACGACGACATGTATTCAGGGGCTCAATACGAATTGAATTACTCTCGCATGTTCGGGAGGCCTGGCTACATTTTCGGGAGGCCTCACTACACGTTCGGCAGGCGTCGCTAATCGGCGGGTCTGAGCCCGCGAACCGCTCGATTGACGACCGGACTGATCTCACCCCCGGGCGACCTTTGCGCGGCAACCGAGGCGCCCTTGCCAATTCTTTCTTTCCTTGTCCCGCGTGGGAGACCGGCCAGGGGCGAAGGAGCGATCGCCTCGCGAGCCATGCCTTTGGCGCCCGATCCCCGAATAACTCTCAATCCCGCTCGGCCTTGCTCAAACACGAGCCGCGAGTTCCTTTCAATCGGAGCTTGCGGCTTTTTTTGCGCCCCATTGCGTCCTATGGTGTGCCGTCTCGGGCCGCCGCATCTGCCGAGCGACAGAGATCAAGTGGCGACTTGAAGTCTGGCGGCGGAATGCCCAATCTAACCAGATTGGCCGGACGATCCTGCTGGAGCCCACTCGATGGCCGATTCGATCGACGCACTCCGAGAATTTGCATCGCCCGAGGGCGATGCCGACAGCCACGTCCACGAAAGCATTGCAGGCACGCGCATGGCTTCTGCTCATCAGCCTTACGTCCCCGACAAGGCGACGGTCCCTGAATTCACCTTGCAGGCAGTGCTTGCCGGGGCGCTTCTGGGAATCATCTTCGGGGCGTCGTCGCTGTATCTCGTGCTTCGCGTCGGTCTGACAGTTTCGGCTTCGATTCCGGTGGCCGTCCTGTCGATCACGCTGTTCCGGGCTTTCAGCAAGATTTTCGGTTTCCGTCCGGCCACCATCCTCGAAAACAACATCACTCAAACGGCCGGATCGGCCGGCGAGTCGATTGCCTTCGGTGTCGGCGTCACCATGCCCGCGTTGATGCTGCTGGGGTTCGAGATGGACGTGGTTCGCGTGATGGTCGTGTCGGTCCTTGGCGGTCTGCTCGGCATTCTGATGATGATCCCGCTCAGGCGGGCCTTCATCGTCAACATGCACGGCCGACCGGGGGAACCCAACACGCTGCTCTATCCCGAAGGCACCGCTTGCGCGGAAGTGCTGATTTCCGGCGAGAAAGGGGGCACGAGCGGCCTGACGGTGTTTGTCGGTTTCGGGATCGCTTTCCTCGTGAAGTTCATCATCGAGGGGATGACGCTCCTGCGACTCACCGTGAACATCCCGCTCGCGTTCTTCAATCGCGTCGCCGTGATCGCCACCGACATGGCCCCCGAGCTGCTTGGCGTGGGCTATGTGATCGGCGTGCGGATCGCGTCGATCATGATGGCCGGCGCCGTCATCGGGAACCTCGTGATCGTGCCGGCCATCGCCACGTTCGGCGACCAGGTAACGACTGCAATTTCGCCAGGCACAAAGCCGATCAGCGCAATGGACCTGGGTGACATTCAGAAGAATTATCTCCGCTTCATCGGAGCCGGCTGCGTCACGGCCGCCGGCATCATCAGCATGATTCGCACGCTGCCGCTCGTGCTGCGCTCCTTCGGCTCGAGCCTCGGCAGCCTGCGCGGCGCAGGCGGAGCGACTCGCATCTCGCGGACCGATCGCGATCTCTCGGGCAAGGCTGTCCTGTTCGGGTCGGCCGGGCTGCTCGCGCTCTTGGCCGTATTCTTGACCCAGCAACTCGATGCGGCGGGCGTCAGTGCTGCGGTGATCAAGGGAATTCTGGGGGCCGGGCTGGTGCTGATCTTCGGATTCCTGTTCGTCACGGTTTCGTCGCGGTTGACCGGCGAGATCGGTTCGTCCTCGAATCCGATCTCGGGCATGACTGTGGCCACGCTCGCGCTGACGTGCTTGATCTTCCTCACGCTGCACATGACGAGCCCGATCGAAAGCGTCGTGGCGCTGTCGATCGGCGGAGTCGTGTGCATCGCGGCGTCCAACGGCGGCACGACGTCTCAGGACTTGAAAACCGGATTCCTCGTCGGCGCCACTCCCATCTATCAACAATGGGCGATCCTGATCGGTGCGATCTCGTCGGCCTGCGTCATCGGGTACATCCTGCTCGTCTTCAACCAGGCGGGCACCGTCTACAGCCGTAAGGATCTGCCCGACATCGTTCTCTCCGCGAAGGACTACGACGCGCTTACCGAGCGGCAGATCTTTGACGGAAAGGAATACCGCGTCTGGAGACCGCAGGACGTCAAAGATGTGCTGCCGGGCAAATACCTGATCGACGAGAACCGGAAGCCGGCCGTGCTCGAGGATCCAGCCATCACCGGTCGGCTCAAACAGCGAGACGACGGCACCGAAGTGAAGATGAAATTCGCCGCCCCGAAGACGCAAGTCATCGGCATCATTATCAACGGCGTGCTGCAGCAAAAACTCAACTGGGGGCTGATCCTCATCGGTGCCATGCTCTCGATCGGCCTCGAGCTCTGCGGCGTCGGCTCGCTCGCCTTTGCCGTCGGCGTCTACATCCCGATGCAGTACACCACGCCGATCTTCCTGGGCGGCATCATCCGATACATCGTGGAACGGCTTACCGCGAGACCTGCCTCGCCGACGCAAGACGAAGCCACCGCCATCGCCGAGTCGGAGACCGGGCCCGGAGTGCTTCTGGCGTCGGGGTACATTGCCGGAGGCACCTTGGCGGGCGTGCTCATTGCTTTCCTCGAACTTCCGTTTTTCGAAACGATCAAAAAATGGGTCGATTTCAGCCGAAAGGCGACGACGGGGGGCGAGCCGGAGCCGTACTTCAACTTCGGCGTCCTCTCGGTGATCGTGTTTGGGTTCCTGATGGTCGTCCTGCTCCTGGTGGGAGTGCAGCGTCCGTCGGCGGGCGGCGAACAAGAGAGCGAGACGTGACAACTCCCTGGGGCCCGGGAAAAGTCTCGCGCGGGCACCGCCGTTAAGTCACATCCGTGATCGGATTGGTAGACAACCACGGCGCCGCGTCCGTCGATGCCGCCTCGAATTCGCGGAGGGCGCCCGGCTGCGGCTGTGAAATGCGCCCCAGGTAGTCGTCGGCAGCGCGACGGCACCACCATTGCACGGCGATCCCCACGGCCCAATAGAAGGAAAAATGGGCGACCGCTGCGATCGGTAATGTCTCCCAGAGAGGAGGACCACCAATACCCGGCATCACGCGCATTGCCGCGTTCTGGATGGCGACGATCATATCAACCGGACTCAGCCAAAGGATGACGTTCGCGACGACGCCTCCCTCGATATTCAAATATCGCAAGATCGGCACAGCCAGCGCCAACCCACCCGTCCACACGGCGACAAGCGACACCGACGCAACGATCGCCGTCAGTTGATTGGGAAAACGCAATCCAATCGCCAGAGCGACCCAGCGAATCACGGTGAGATAGGTAACAACCGTCAGAGCACCCAGGACGACCGGGCCCCACGAGCTTCCCGAGTACCACCACCTTTCAAACAGAAAAATGGTCGCGAAGGGGACCAGCAGAACGGCAGTCAGCCGGCGGACGCCCGACAGCTTTTCTGAAAGAATCCGCTGCGAACGCAGAGGAGTCGTCATCAGCACGCTCAAGGTCTGGTGCGATCGCTCTTCCGAGATCAAGCTGGCGGCGTGAACGGCCACGAGCGCCGCCGACGCGATCCAGAGCAGATCCAACAGGAAAGTAATTCCTCCGTCCTCGCCTGCCATTGTCGAAGGCGAGAAACGGGTCCATTGGATGCAGAACAGGATCGGACCTTCGAGCACGACGAGGACGCGAAACAAGTAGCGAAATGTGCCGAGCGACTTCTTTCGCGTCTCCCGCCAGCGGATTGGGGCACGCTTTGGCAAGAATCCTCCATCGCGCACCAGCACGATCCCGCCCGTCACCGTGTTCATTCTCTCAAAGACTCCGTCGAGCCAGTGAAAAAACTCCAGCAGATAGTTCCGCGACTGGACGAAGGCCCGGTCGACCAGGGCGCCCGTCGCGAAAGCCAGGCAGAGGCAAGTGGTGATCGCATCGAAGACAATTCCGGGAATCGAGGGCGGCGTCAAGAGCGTGGCTGAGTCACTGGCTCCAAATACGACGAGCTTCAGTCCCAGGAAGACCAGGTAGGTCACGACGAGGGCTTGGGCCGTCGTTTGGAAATAAGCGGAACAGAAAATGGCCAATGCCCCCAATTGCAGGCAGGCAAAGATCAGCCCAACCATGCCCAGCACGAGTTCCTCCGGCGTCACGCCGCCAAACGTGTACGTGATCGCCAACAGTGGGAACGACAGGCAGACAAAGCTCAAAATCGAAGCCGTCCGCGCCGCAAACTTCTGCAGGATGATCTGCCGCGGCGTCAGCGTGGTGACCAGCAAGAGCGCGAGTGTGTCCCGTTGCTTTTCGCCCGCGACGGCTTCCGCCGTGAGGATCGGCACCAGCGCGTAGAGGACGGCCAGTTGAATGCGCATCAACCACGCAAAGTGATCGGCTCCGCGTCCAAGCGCCTGCCCCGCCTCTGCCGAGACGCCGATATTTCCATAAAACAGAGTGCAAGCGGAAGCGAACAACAACAGCCCATAGACGAACCGGACGACGTAGGTCCGCTTTCGCGAGGCCCGCGCGAGCAGATCCTTGGTCAGGATCGGCAGCCGCATCATTTTCAGTCGGCGGATCATCCCACGGTTCCGGCGCGCGTCTCAGGCAGTCGTCCCCTCGGTCAACTTCATGAAGGCCGTCTCCAGCTCCATCGCTTCGGGCTGAAACATCCGCACCCGCGCCCCGAACGCGCGAATGTGATCGAGCAGATCTTCGGGCGGGAGCGACTCGGCCCGCGCGCGAATCGAGAGCCGATCCGACTGGACTTCGACCGTCTCCACGCCGTTGATTCTGCGGACGTGTGTCGCCAGCTGTTCAGGGTCGCCGAGCACCTGCACGTGCACGAGCTGCATCAACCCCAGCCGATGGTAGATCTCGTCGAGCGAGCCCTCGGTCATCAGCCTTCCAGCCTCGAGGATGCCGATCCGCGTGCAGAACTGCGAAAGCTCGTGCAGGATGTGGCTGGAAATCAGAATCGTCTTGCCCATTCGCGAGAGTTCCTTGAGGATCTCGCGAACTTCAATCCGAGCGCGCGGGTCGAGCCCGCTGGCCGGCTCATCGAGCAGCAACAGCTCCGGGTCGTGAAGCAGAACGCGGGCGAGCCCCAGCCGCTGCTTCATCCCGCGCGACAGTCCGTCGACCGGGGCGTCGATCTTGTGCTTCAGGTCGGTCAACGACAGCACGTCGTCGACCAGCCGGTCGCGGGAATTCTCGGGCGTGTCGTAAGCCGCGGCGAAGAAATGCAGGTATTCGCGGACGGTCAAACCGTCGTAAAGGCCGAACGAATCGGGCATGTAACCGATCTTGCGGCGGATTTTCATCGGGTCCTCGCGGACTTCGATGCCGTCGACGTGGACGGTTCCGCCGTTGGGCAGCTGAAGAGTCGCGAGGATCCGGATTGTCGAGGACTTTCCCGCGCCGTTGGGTCCGATGAATCCGAAGACCTCGCCGCGCGGGATCTTGAAAGAAATCCCGCGGACAGCCACGAAGTTACCGTATTTCACCCACAGGTGTCGGATATCGACCATCGAAGCGGGTTTTTTGACGTTTTCGGTCATTGGCTGTGTTCCACCTGCGCGTTCGATTTTCTGCGCATCATCCTGCGGTAGACGATCCGTTCGTCGCCGTGCCGCGTTGCCAGCTGCACCAGCCATTCGTCGTGCGAAGCCAGGTCGCCGACAGCCAGATCTTCGAGGTTGCCTGTCCCGTCGGGCGCCACGTGTGACACGATGGAAAACAACCCCGTGTCGGTCCGCCGCGCGAGGGCTGCCATGACGTCCCAACTGGCAGACGTCATTTCTTGCAGCGTCGAATCTGCCGCAGGACAGACGAATTGGCGTGAGGCGCCTTGGAGGCAGATTCCACAGGCGGGGACCGCGCTGCGTAAAGTGTCGACGAGCGTTTTCTGGCCGCTCGGTGAAGCCAGGTCCATTGCATCCAAAGCGGACCAGTCGATGTTCGGGACGTCGACGTCGGAACCAGACCGGGTGATGCGGTGCATGCTCGGCGACCACTGCCGCGACACTCGTGTCACTGTGAATTCCGACGGCAACGTCCCCGAGTAGTCGAGCTCGCGGAGGCCATCGAAGCGATCCATTTCATAGGCCTTGAACGCCGGAGTGCCTGGCCGACGCGGATACGCCAGGACAGTGGAGGGTCGAGGTGCTGCGGGCTGTACGTCGGTCAGCGCGAAGATCCCGCCGTGGACCTGGTTCGCCAGGGGGCGAGTCTGGGCCGTCAAGACGTGTTCGATCCGCGAAGTTCGCTGGGGTTTGCCGTCGACCCCCAGATCGACAATCACCAGGCTTGTCCGATGATCGGCGCGGCCCGTATAACTTCCAGCCAGCCAAACCGTGGTGACCGTGAACAACAAGCAGATCGCGGGAAACGCGGGCCAGCTGATCCACCGCCGACGCAGGAGGCCGTGAAGGAAATAATCGCCCGGCGCGGCCGCGAGGAGGAACGACGCCAGGATCGTCACGACGACCAGAAAGGGCATGACGCGAACCGCGCCGGGAAAGAGCATCTGCCGCAGTTTGTCGGCTCCCGCAAATTCGACAGGATCGAGGAGGTGCGCGTCCAAGCCAGGATCGGCTGGAGGGGTCCACGCTCCCGTGGCGAGGATGGCTTTTGTCTGTGCGGCGCGGACGTTCCAGATGAAGCAGACCTCGCGAATCCAAGTTTTCTCGTCGATGTCTCGAAAGGTCCCGTCCGGATTGAGTTGCGGCATCGCCGGCAGAATCAAAGCCCGTCCGAAACCGTATCGGCACGTGAAATAAGAGCCTTTCGGATTGCTCGACTCGGTTTGCAACCCCCCAAAGCGATCCAGAGCGAACGACGGAGCGTCCGATTCGCTGCCCGCGATGCGACGGAGGAAGGCGATGTGTGCCGGCGTCAAGACGCCGAGCGGAACGATCACCGCCCGACCTCCTTGGTCAATCCAGTCGGCGACCGCCTCGAGTTGCCGCGCCGAAAGCCGGCTGAAGCCCTCCTCGGCCAGGAGCAACAGGTCATAGGAGTAGAGCCCGATCGGTTGCGCGGGCAGGTCGCGAACGTCGAGATCAACGGGGACAGTAACCAGGTCGGCCCGCCTCAAGCCGGTTTGGGCCGGTCGAAAGGCATCGAGTCGCAAACGACCCGCAAGTCGGGCAACGTTTTCTTTGCCCTGATTTGGTACCGCGATCAGGAACTCTCGTCGGCCCTTAAGGGGAACCACAAGATCGTGAGTTCCCAAATCAAAGCTCCCTTTCGCGGATCGGAACGCGACACGAACGGCAAAACGGGCCGCACTTCGGTCTGCCACCATCGAAGGGAGGACGAGGTGAAACGCACTTTCGCCGTTTGGGACGGCAATCGGGTCGCCGTGCAGACGCAGTTTGACGTCGAGGTCCTCAATGAACTCGAAATACAGCTCACCGGCGAGCACATCCGCAAACGTGGAATTCAGCACATAGTTGACGGCAAACGGAGCGTCCGAGCGGATCGGCGGGCTGGCCGAGTCGAGGCGGAATGTCAGACGCCCGCCGCTGACCGGCGGCGACTTGGCGATTGCGAGAGGCGGGTGAGCCAATAACGTCACGGCGACCAGGAACGCTGCGGTGCGGAACCAGGACACGACGCTCGCTCCCTCTCGATGCTTCAGTCTTGCGGCCCACAGGTCATCATATTGCCAATGGCCCGGGCGAGTAGTTGTCTTGCTAGAAACTAAGACGCGGGTCGCGGTTGCGTTTGTCTGTTCGGACCGGCTGCCCTGGCGGCCTTGAACAGTCGTCCCCGATTCACGATGCTCGCTCGGGTAGCACATCTCAACGTTTTCGGCGCGGACCCAAAACAGGAGTTCCCCAATGCCGGTCGACCTCAAGCTCGCGTGTCGAATGGCCAAAGCCAGCGATGTCTGCTACTCGATCGGCGCGACGGGGGGCCTGACGTCTTGTCCATTCTATGGCGACGTTGGCTTCACGGCGCCGCCCCGCTCGTTTACGGCCGACATGATTAACGCGGCACTGGTGGGAGCAACGGCGACCGAAATCATCGTGGCATTTCGCGGCACAGAGCCGATCAATACGGCGGACTGGGACGACTTCATCGATAGCGTCGACGATTGGGTTCACGACGGGGAAGCCGTGCTCGTCAAGGTGCCCTACGCTCCGGGGATGGTCCACCAGGGATTTTCGGGATCGCTCGAATCCCTTTGGAGCGGTGCCGTCGCCGCCATCCGCCAACTGACCGCGACCGGGCTGCCCGTGGTCGTCACCGGGCACAGCAAGGGAGGCGCCCTTGCGACTTTGGCGGCGATGCGGCTCAAGAGCGAGGGAGTCGCAACGCCGAGCGGCGTGTATACGTACGGGTCTCCTCGTGTGGGCGATACGCCATTTGCTACGGCCTACGACGCCGCAATCAGCCAATGGCGGTTCGAGAACAACAACGATCTGGTGCCCCATTTGCCTCCTGCAGCGCAGTGGCTCGACTTCCTCGGCCAGATCGACCAGCGGCTGAGCGGTCTCACCGCTTACGCTTACCTGCACGTCGGAACGCTCGAGTACCTCGACGCGAATGGTGTCCGCACCGAGGGGAATTCGTTCACCCTTCAGGCGAAACG
>DASPSM010000582.1:0-6660 GCA_035623955.1 Planctomycetaceae bacterium | reverse complement strand
GTGGAGTCCAGCGGCTTGGATTGCGTCCCGAGGGGCTCGTTCGTGGTTGGGTTGCGAGAAGGGTCCATCGTACCGGTGCCCGTCAAAGACCCATCATGCTCTGAGATTTGGCACCCAGCATTCTGCCCCGGCTCATTGGGCTCTTCAAGGTGCGGGATAGAGTTGGCAGGGCGGTTGGGAGCACGCTGGGAAGAGCACTCGAATCAATCGGAGCAGGACGGCTATTGAACTTTTTGGTACGGGAGTCCAAGGTCTTGAAGCGACAATCCGTGCCATGTTGACATTGGGCGACAGTCATTAAATGAGTGCTGCGATTTGAAGTCATCGCCGTCGGTCGGGATTTCGGGCGGTCACCCGAGCCTGCCAGTGAGTCCGACGGGTGTCGCGTCGACTATCCGTGAGATTGCCTCGGCAGTCTTCACAGTTTGCCCTTTCCGTCCGCTCGCCCAGGCGAAGCCTGAGCGGGATCGACAAACTCCGTCGGAGGTCGCAGGCTTGCCAACACGAACGCCCCTTTTTCTTCTGCGACGCTTAACACGCAATCGTCGCCCACCACACGCCTAAGCCCATAGCGCCACCGGTTTGGCTCGTCGGGCAGAGCGGACGTCAATTTCCCCGGATGCCGACTGACGATCCCTTGACCATGCACCAGCCAGCGCTTTCCGTTCGGAAACCATTCGAGGGGGGTGTGCAGATAGGCGAAGCGCGCGCCGAGGATTCTGCGCAAGTCGCCCCCGAAATCAATGCGTTGGGCCAGTCGTCCGGTACGAAGATCCCAGCAGGCCAGATAACTGCGATTGTTATAACTAAGGAGGGCTGCCACCTCGCTGGAATCGGGCGAGAACGCAACGCATTCGCAATTCATGGGACCGGCCGGCTCAATAGCGGGCAAACCAAGCTGGCCAGCTGGAACTCCCGATTCGGTTTCGTAGAAGCGGACCAGGTGCGCGCTCTTGTCGAAAACCGCCAGGAAGCGTCCGCCGGGGCTTAACGCCAGCGAACAGCGGTCGAACTTGTTCTCGCGAGGGAATTGCTGCATTTGTTTCTTCGAGGCCGACGTGACGTCGAATATTTGAAACGGGGTTCCAAATCCGCACGCCAGAAGCCGTTCGGAACGCACAAAGGCAGCGAAGATCAGCCCCGCTGTCGGAGCATGCTCGGGAGTCAGAATTCCGCGTTGCTTGTTTGCGACTACGTCCCAAACGGCCAGGTCGAACGGTCCGTTTCCCTGAGTCACGAAAAGGCGACCGTCTGCGCTCAACGCGCTGATTGGCCGGAAGTAACCTCCCAAGTTTTCCGTGTACGTCCTGAGCCCACGCGTTGTGCCGATGCGTCGCTTTGCACGAAAATCCCAGATTTCGCGATGCTCGCGGCCATGACCGACGTTGCCCACTGACACCATGGTGCTGGGGGTTGCCGGGAAAACGACCTCTGGATTCGGCCCCTCGGGAAACGGGATGCGGACGACGTGTTCAGGCGGCATCGCGACGGCTTCGACCGACGGATCCGGGACAACCTTCCAGGCAACGTGAACTCTTGGTGCCCCTTGCGATTCCGCCGGCCTGGACTTGCGCGACAACGCCGGCAGAACTTTCGCAACCAACGGGCGGACCCCCTTTCGATTCCCCGGGGCCTGCTTGGGCGGCCAGGCTCGCACCGCCGGTTGAGCCTGTCGCGCCGGTGCTACCACATTCCGGGCGCGACCCACGACCACGATGAGGGCGATCAAGAGCGCGACAATCGCGGAGCCGGCAACCAGTCGAAACGTCCATGCCCAAAAACGGGGCGAGGGCAGGGCCAGAAAAGCGTCGGCTGCGGGTTGGCGATCGAAGCCGAATTCGTCATCTGCGATTCGCTCTGCACTGGGATCGGGAACAGTCAATCGAGCCCCGCACTCGGGACAGTCAAAAAAGTGCCCGGCCCGCGCGGCGCTCACGCGCGAGATGTGGCCGCAAAATTGACATTCCACACGGAGCGCCATGGGCCAGCGATCCCTTTCGCATCGTGCTGGAATCCTCACCAATGCTTGAGGCTCGATTATAAATATACCAGAGCGCACATTGCGGTTTGTCCGGCGATTTACCACATCGCGTTGACACGGATACTCTGGCCGGCGATACAGTCGGTTCGATTGCACCGTGCGAAGCGAGAAGGCGAACGCGACCGGACAGGTCGGAGCTCATTCCCGCCGGTCCACCGCTACGGGGGGTCCGATACGGCCATCCGTTTTCGTCACGTCGTTCGGCGCCTCAAGTCCCCATGCGTTTTGCTGAGATTCGCGGGGCAAGCGGCGACAAATGCCAATCCGGCGACGGCGAAATGTTTTTCGGCGTGTGGTCTGGATGCCCGCGAAGTAGAGTATTCGCGTGCCAAGCGCGGCTCCGTGGAACCGTCGCAAACTGCAATGGCCCGCGTTGCTGGAGATCGTCCGGCCTTCCCGAGGGGCGTCGACCGATGAAGCTCTCAATTCCGATCGCACTTGCTTTTTTGATCCCTGCCGCTTCCCAACCGCTTGGCGCCGGCGAGTACCGCGCGAAACTCTCAGGACACGGCTTTGCGCCGGTCAACGGCACCAGGATTTACTACGAGGTAGCGGGGAAAGGCGAGCCTCTCGTCTTGATTCACGGCGGCAATCTGGATAGCCGCATGTGGGACGACCAGTTCGCCAATTACGCCAAGCGTTACCGGGTCGTCCGGTATGATGTGCGCGGTTTCGGAGGCTCGATTCGCCCCGCCGACCAGGCCTACTCCAATGCCGATGATCTCGCCGGTCTCCTGGACTACCTGGAGATGCCCAAAGCTCACCTCGTCGGTTTATCACTCGGCGGGTTGATCGCATTGGACTTCGCGGTGACCAGACCCACGCGAGTGCTGTCGATGGTCCTGGCGGGGCCAGGTCTTTCGGGCTATGAGAAGTCCGACCCCGATGGAGAAGAAGCCTGGTGGGTCCGGGTCCAGGCCGCCCGCGATGAAGGTGCCGAAAAGGTCGTCGAAATGTGGTTGAAGGACCCCTATATGGCGCCCGCAATGGAGAACCCGACGCTCGCCGAGCGCCTGCGGTATCTCGCCCGCGAAAACGCTCACTATTGGCTTCAGAACCCCATCCTGCAAAGGCCTCCGCGGCCGCCGGCTGCGCAGAAGCTCCGCGAAATCAAGGTCCCCACACTGGTCATTCTCGGCGAGCGCGATCTGCCGCGCTCCGTTGAAATCAGCGCCCGGTTGCTCAGAGACATCAACGGAACCAAGAAAGTCGTCATCCCGGGGGCCGGCCACATGGTCAACATGGAGAGACCGGGCGGATTTGACCGCGCGGTGATGGAGTTTCTGAGTGAAAAGCCGCGGACAGGCCCGCGTCCATAGCGACTTGCTCGTCCTCCCACGTGGAAAGGCCTGCAGCACCCGAAGCTCCTCGTAGCGGGTCACACACGCGCCTTTGTCTCTGGGCCATCCGGATCCGAAGCATGTTCGCAGAGAGGGAGCCGGAGTGGCGAGAACGTCGGTGGGTGCCGTCGAATCCAGGCTCACCGCGTTCGCGGAGCGTAGCGGGCGATCGTGCTGACTTTTCCCGTCGATGAACCGTTACGCCTTGTCAAACGCTTCGGTCCTTCTAAAGCGTGCATCTACGTCACAGTCCGGGAGCAGGCGAGACTGTCGACGTGATTCGAACTACCCAACATCGAGAGCCGAAGGAAGTTGCGTCAGCTCCGACGGGAATATCAGACCTTCGCGCAGCCCTATTTGAAGCGAGGCTCCTTAGCACCTTATGGGTTGAAAACAGGACTCGTCCACGTTTCATGCAAAGTGCTCAACTCAGCCTGCACCTTACCACCTTCGTCAAGGCGCACCACTTCGCCACTGGATCGCCCAATCTCATTCACCCCAGCGTGAATGGTTCCGGGACTCCACTCCAACCGAAATTCACAGAAAACCTTTTCCTTTGCTCTTGGATCAAACACCTTCACCACGGCCGATGTCCTTGTGTGGGTCGTTTTCCACTCCTCCCAGAGTCCAATCGCCACGCTTTTGTGGTCGAGGCGCTCAACTGCGAGTTCGACCCTTACGTCTTGCAGCGATTGTTTCCACAGATGTTTTACATGGATGTTTCGTTTCTCCGGCGGCAATGTTGTGCCGTCGAGAAATGTATACTCGCCTCGCGCTGAATCCCATCGAATCGCGAGCCTGGACAGCTCAGCGACTCGGCGTCGACGCTCATCTATTTGTTCAAAAGGAGCGAGCGACCCCCAACCATCGTTGTTGTCCACTCTGTGGACCGTGTTAAGTAGCCGCATGACCTGATTGTCAAGGAAATGCCGGCGATACGCCTGTCCGCTGTCCGCGGTGTCTTTCTTGCCGAAATACCAACTTGCCCGATCCATCAGCTCTTCGGCCGACCTAAACGGCGCGGCGCTCGGATACAGCGGCTTGCTGCGAAGCGTCCCATGATCACGGAAGTACCCTATATGCCTGCGGTAACTGACCGGCGTTACCACGCCCAAGATGACCGGACTCACCAGGAACGGTATGTCGTCTTCAATCATGATCGGAAATCTCGGTCCCACTCTCGGGTCCCGCGGTCCGGCTGGATCGAGTGGTCCCGTGAGGCTTGGAAGGTACCCCGGATCGGCCGGCACGTCGAAAAGTGTCCGCAAGATTAGGAAAACAGCGAGCCGTCGATCTGGCCGAGCAACACGAACGAACTCCTCAATCGCAGCGAGCGCTTTGTTCTTTCCTTGTTCGCGGAGCAGATTCACTGCGCGTATCAAGGGTCGCGGATTATAGTTGACTTGATCCCGATAGGAGAGAACGCGATTCATGGCGATACACAATCCCACGAGTTCCTTTTCCTGAAACAGGCCTTCAGGGGGCGCGGTACCCTCGCCAACAACGAGATCGACCCTTCGCTGTGCATCGAACCAGACCTCGCCGAGGGTGACAACCGCAGGATCGGCGGTTGGGCCATATCGCCAAATTTCGTGGCGACTACCGTCGTATTTCGTCTCGAACTGGATTTGATCTGGCTCTCCCAGCGCGCCCACCACCTCCCCTTGAGACATGCCCCCCTGCAGGACGTGACTAATCGCCTTAACAAAGTCAGCTCGGCGATCAGCTCCCTCGCACCATTCAGCAGTCCATGGCGACGCCCAATATATGAAACAACTAATTATCACTACAGTCGCCGCGGAGCGCCGCTCCCGTGTGGGTTCAGGTTGCATTGTGTCAACTACCCTTTAAGCACCCTTTAAGAGCACCCTTTAAGGGGACAGGAGCATATCTCAAATGCGCATGTCGCTTTATCGGTTTTCGCCCCCCGGTGGCGCGTACTTCTTCAGCCAGGCGAACACCTCGCGGTGCCAGAAGGCGCTGTTGGCCGGCTTGAGCACCCAGTGGCCTTCGTCGGGGAAGTTGATGAACTTGCTCGGCACATGCAGCCGCTGCAGCGTCGTGAACAGCTGCCGTCCCTCGCTGACCGGGACGCGGAAATCCAGGTCGTTGTGGATGATCAGCATCGGCGTCTTGAAGTCCTTGGCGAACTTGTGCGGCGAGTGCCTCTCGTAGGACGAGTGGTTCGGGCCCCAAGGCGGGCCGCCGTGCTCCCACTCGTCGAACCAGATCTCCTCCGTGGTGGCGTACATGCTCTCGAAGTTGTAGACGCCGCAGTGGGTGATGAGCGTCTTGAACTTGTCCGTGTGCCCCTCGAACCAGTCCATCATGTAGCCACCGAACGACGCGCCCGCAGCGGCCATGCGGTTCTTGTCGATTTCGGGGAGGGACTCCAGGTACTTGACGCCCCGCATCAGGTCGTCGAAGCACTTGCCGCCCCAGTCGCCGCTGATTTCGTCGACGAATTTCTGGCCGAAGCCGGTCGAGCCCCGCGGATTGGGCAGGGCGACCACGTACCCTTGCGCCGCCCACGCCTCCGGGTTCCAGCGGTAGCTCCAGCCATCTTCCCAAGCTCCCTGCGGGCCGCCGTGAACCAGGTAGGCCAGCGGCCACTTCTTGGACGGGTCGAAGCCCGGCGGCTTCAGCACCCACATTTGCATCTCGCCCCCCTCGACCTTGACCTTCACGCTCTCGGGCCGGGGCAGGTCGAGCCTGGCGAGCAGCTCTTTGTTCGCCTCGCTGCTATTGCGAGCGTCGCTGCCGGCCGGGTTGGACGTGACGAAGACCTCCGGCGGCCGGTTCAGCGCCGAGCCGGAGTAGACGAGGACGCTGCCGTCGCGGCTGGTCGACAGTGACCCTTGCATGCCAGCGGCATCACCGCGGCGGACCTCGCCGCGCGTGTTCACGGTGAAGATCGGCCGCGAGCCGTCGGCGTCAGCGGTGAAATAAAGCCGGTCACCGCCGGCCCAGACGAAGTCTTGCACGCCGCCGTCGAAGTCCGGCGTGATGCTCCGCGGCTTGCCCTTGAAGCTGCCGCTCGGGTCGGTGTCGACCAGCATCAGCTGCCAGCGGTCGGCCTCGTAACCCGGCCGCTTCTGGGCCCGGTAAACGAGTTGCGTGCTATCAGCCGAGAACAACGGGCCGCTGCTGGCAGCCTTGTTATCACTCGTCAGGCACTCCCAGTCCCTGCTGCCGCCCGTCACTGGCGCGCGGCAAATCGAGTAATTCGTGTTCCACGCCTCGTCGGTGGCCGGGACGGCCGTGAAGATCAGGTACTTG
>DASPSM010000730.1:0-3769 GCA_035623955.1 Planctomycetaceae bacterium | reverse complement strand
TGTCGTTGTCGGCCAGTCTGGTGTTCGAGCAATCTTACGGCGCCGTCGAGGGAGACAGTGCATCCCTCGCTGAGCTGTGTGCCCTCTTATCCGCAATTGGCGAACTGCCAATGCGACAGGATCTGGCCCTGACGGGCTCGGTCAACCAATTCGGTGAGGTTCAACCTATTGGAGCAGTCAATGAGAAGATTGAGGGATTTTTCGACGTCTGCCAGGCGAGGGGACTCACGGGCACTCAGGGCGTCTTAATCCCGTCAGCGAACGTCAAGAATGTGATGCTTCGGCATGACGTCGTCGAAGCTGCCGTGGCGGGAAAGTTTTACGTTTACGCCGTCGAGACAGTCGACCAGGCGATAAGTCTGCTCTCCGGCTTGCCGGGAGGAGAACAGGACTCAACCGGCAAATACACAGCAGGATCATTCAACGAGCGGATTGAAAAACGCCTGCACGAGCTGACAAAACTCCGGGCGAAATTTGGCGTGGAAGCGATCGATACCAAGAAGGCGGCCGCCCTCCATGAGTGAGCAACGAGAGGAATCCAGAATCCGTCGCATCCTGATCGCCTTGAACGCGACGGAACGGGGTGGTCTGGGACGTACGGCGGCGGTGCGGCTAGCGACCAAGCTGCATGTCGCATTGCACGGGCTGTTCATCGAAGATGTTGACCTGCTGCGTGCATCGGCGCTACCCTTTGCCAAAGAGATCAGCCTTTCGGGCGGCACGCAGCGTCCACTCACTTTCGCGTCGATGGAACAGTCGCTGCAGGCAATCGGGGGGCAACTGCGGGACGAGCTAGCGGAGCTAGCCCGCGAAGCGAACATCGCCTGGTCCTTCGACGTTCGACGCGAGTCGCTTCCCCGCGCGCTAATCGAGGCTGTGGAAAGCGAAGTCCTCGTTGTGATTGGGCCGCGAGATGCTGCCCTCAATCTGGCCCGCGCTTCGCGATCGAAGCCTCCGAGCTGGAAAGCCGGCGGTCCGCTGATTGTATTGTTCGATGGGAAAGCGTCTTCGAAACGGGCGGTCGGGGCCGCGATCCAGATTCGGCGGGCCGTTGGTGGCCGAATCGTCGTGCAGGTGCTCGCCGATGAGCCGAACAAAACAGGCAAACTCGTTGCGCAGGCAACCACGCTAGCCAGTAGCGCCGACACGGGACCGCAAGCCGAAGTAACGGGCGCAAAGACAATTCGCGATGTCCTCGAAATCACACACCGCGAACGGGCCAGCCTTGTCTTGGTTGGGGCCGACAACGCGATCTTGACGGAACACAGTTTGCGGCTGCTCATCGAGAGAATCGAATGCCCGATCGGCGTGGTGTGCTGAATCGTCGCGAACGCGATACTTAAACGGGCTCTTACGAAGAGTCATGTCTGGCCTGATGTAACCTGCTTTAAAGGCGGATGATCATGATGACGATTGCTGCGAGTGATCTGCGGGCGTTGGCTGCAACAAAATATGGGGCGTGTGTCTCGGTTTTCATGCCGCTGCACGGTTCGCAGCCAGATTCCAAGCAAGATCCCATACGTTTCAAGAATCTGCTCAATCAAGCGGAAGAAAAGTTGCTCGCGCGCGGGATGAGAGGAGCCGACGTTACGTCGCTCTTGAAGGAAGCGCGGGAAATGATCGAGAACGGGCACGTTTGGCACGCGGATGGACGAAAAGGACTGGCCGTCCTGATCGAGCCGAAAGCCGTTCGCTGTTCGCGGTCTTATCAATCGTTTGACGAAATCGTGCGTGTCGGAGAGCGCTTCCATCTGGGACCACTCGTTCGTTCGTTCGCCGACTCGGGCCAGTTTCTGCTTCTTGCCATCAGCGCGAACAGTGTCCGGCTGTACCGCGGCGACCAACACGCACTCGAGCCGCTCGCCTTGCCCGAGCCGATGCCGAAGAGCCTCAGAGAAGTCGAGCAGGGTTCGCAATTCGATAAAGGGCTTCAGTTTCACACGGCCGCGCCCTCGAGCCTCGCCGGCTCGCACGTGGGCATCATGCACGGGCACGGTTCGCCGAAAGACGACCAAAAAACACTTTGGGGCGAGTATCTGCGAAATGTCGTGCAGCACTTGGAGCCGGTGTTGCATGGCAAGTCGGCGCCTTTGGTGCTGGCAGCAGTCGACTACGTGCATCCGATCTTTCGAGCGACTTGCCGATTTCCTCACCTGGCCAATGCGGGTGTCACTGGCAGCCCGGATGAGCTGTCCGAGCTAGAGCTTCATCGAAGAGCCGTCGACGCAGTGCGCCCGGAGTTAAGTGCGGATCTAAAGAAAGCACTGGATCGCTATCGCGAACTTGAGCCAACACCACGCGTGGCATTCCACATCGAGACAGTTCTTCCCGCGATCGAACAGGGGCGCGTGGAGATCCTCTTCGCTGCCGACGAAAGCCATATTTGGGGTCGCTTTGATGGGCAGAACCAAGTTTCAGTCCACCGCAGCGAGGAGCCGGGCGATGTCGACCTGCTCGATTTGGCCATTTGCGAAACAATCGCAAAAGGAGGATCTGCGTACGTGATCGAACGTGACCGGGTACCTTCGCGCGACCCGGTCGCAGCCATCCTGCGATGGTAAGCGGTCGAGGCGCCAATTTGACGGCGGACGGAGATCATCGCGCCGCGGCAGTGCCGGCGCCGAAGCTGAGTTTGGGAAGGGAGGTCCGTTCGTGACACTCAAGCCTGCTACGAGTGCTGCAAGCGCGCGGAGCGGGGATATCGACGAAGTCCTCGCTGAACTGTCTGCCATCCGTGCGGATATGGTTGCTGAAGCCGCATCGCACAAAGCGCTCTTCGACGCGGTTCATCCCAATTACCGTGAGAGTGCAGGTAACCTGCTGCATTATCTCGCCCTGCGTCGTCACGACCTGAGGCCGTTGCAGCTGCGGCTGGCGGCACTGGGATTGTCATCGCTAGGTCGCGCGGAGTCGCACGTTCTTTCGACGGTCGATGCGGTCTTGGAAGTCCTGCATCGCTTGATGGCCGATTCCTGGCAGCGGCCTTCGCGAGAAGTCGTCGATTTCGCCAAGGGGCGACGGCTGCTTGGTGAGCACACCGAAAGCTTGTTGGGTCCGTCGGTTCCAGGCCGCGGCGTGCGCATTATGGTCACGATGCCAAGCGAGGCCGCGCACGATTACACGCTTGTCCGCGACTTGTTGCAGCATGGAATGGACTGCATGCGGATCAATTGCGCCCACGACGACCGCGCCAAGTGGGAGCGAATGATCGAGCATCTCAAACGGGCGGAGAAGTCGCTGGGTCGCTCGTGCCGAATCGTGATGGACCTGGCCGGTCCCAAGTTGCGGACGGGGCCGATTGAACCGGGCCCGGCCGTGGTGCGCGTCCGCCCGCGCCGGGATGTTTGTGGTCGCGTTACGGCTCCTGCGCGAGTCTGGCTCACCGCAGAGAGCGCTCCGCATCCGCCGCCCGCTCCTGCCGACGCATGCCTTCCAGTACCGGCGTCTTGGCTGGCGCGGATCTCAAACGGCGAACAAGTGAAACTCACCGACGCTCGGGGATCCAGGCGTACGCTCGAGATTGCGGACGTGATGGAACTCGGCTGCTGGGCGGAATTGAACCGGACTGCGTACATCGTCCCTGGCACCGTGCTGCGACGCTCGCGTCGGGTGGCGAATCGAAGCGATCGCGAAGCTCTCGTGGGTGACCTGCCGCCAGTCGAGACGGCTCTGTCGCTCTCGTGCGGGGATGTGCTGATCCTGACTCGTGACCTCGAGCCAGGAAGACGAGCGACGCTCGATAGCGCCGGACGAGTGTTAACGCCCGCCA
>DASPSM010000695.1:0-8880 GCA_035623955.1 Planctomycetaceae bacterium | reverse complement strand
ACAGGTGCCTCTGGACTTCCCCGGTCCGGCCCTGGCGATTCCCAGCGTTCCTGGCGAGCGGAAAGCATTCAACAGTCCGCCGGATAAGCCGGCGGGCAAACCCGGCAACGCCCCGCGCGACAACCTTCCGAAAAAGCCAATTGACAAACTCTTTACCAAGCCGGCCGGGAAGCCTCCCGCCAAGCCCATCGACAAACTTCCGACCACACCCTTTGAAGGGCCGGGCGAGTAGAACAACATCGCGCGGAGTGCGCTCATCCGCATCGGCCGCGCGTCACGCGCCCCCGGCTAGCAAAGTCCACCTGCCGAAGAAATAAACGAAATCGAGCCGACTAGCGCTCTTTCGAGGGAGGACGAGGCTCCCGCCGAGCCGGGACTCGGAAAAAGGCGCCTCTGCAAAGGCCCCACGCATCGGGATTATGCGGGCGCTGTCTTGCGACGTGGAGGGAAGTTCGAAATGCTTACACGCTTGAGGCTGGTCTTCGCAATGTCGTGGCGATTTGTTCTGATCTCGACCACCACCGCCCCGGGATTAACGGCCGGCTCGGCCCATGCCGATCCTCCGGTCGTCAGGACCAGCCAGGGAGCAAGCGCCGACAAGCAGCTCGACCCACAGCAAGCCGCTGGAATCCAGCACGAGAGCCAGAACAAGCTTAAGCAGCTCGCGCTGGCTATGCACAACTATCACGATTTGCACGGTCACTTTCCGCCGGCGGTCGTGCTCGGCCCCGACGCCAAGACGCCCCACAGTTGGCGGGTTGAGCTGTTGCCCTTCTTGGACGAACAGCGGCTGTACGATCAGTATCGGCAAAACGAACCTTGGGACAGCCCGCACAACAAGCTCATCCTCCGTCAAATGCCCGAAGTCTTTCGCAGCCCATTCGCCGACGTGAAATCGACCAACAGCTGCTACTACGCTCTCGTCGGCCGCGGGACGATTTTTGAAGGGACAAAAGGCATCCGGATCCAGGAAATCACCGACGGAACAACGAGGACGCTGATGTTCGTCGAGGCCAAACGCGAGATCCCCTGGACCAAGCCAGCCGACATTCCCTTCGACCCGGAAAAGCCTGTCCCGCAGCTCGGCGGATTCGTAAAGGGGCGTTTCGCCGCCGCCTGTGCCGACGCCTCGGCTCACATCTTCCGCTTCGAGGACTTCAAGGGTAACGACCTCAAGTGGGCGATCATGCGAAACGACGGCCGCCCGTTTGACTTGCCGTGATCCGTTTGAATTGGGCTGACGCGCCGCTTGACCCGCATGCATAGACTGTTTATGCTTACTTGCATAAGTCGTCGATGCATCGGGTCAAGCGGGAAGCAGACATGGATTCGCGGCTGTTAACCGGCACCGTCGAGCTGTTGATTCTCGACGTCATCGCGCACGAACGCAGCTACGGCTACGAGATCACGCAGCAGGTCCTCGGTCGCTCGGGCGGTTATTTTCAGCTCACCGAGGGAAGCCTCTATCCCGCGCTGCATCGACTCGAGCGACAGCGGCTGCTGACGTCGTATTGGGAAGAAGTCGACGGGAGACGTCGGAAGTATTATCGGCTGACTCCCGCCGGCCGAAAGGCGCTCGCGGCCAAACGCGAGGAGTGGCAGGAGTTCGCCCGCGGCGTGAACGGCGTGCTGGGGGTGGCCAATGGACTGGCGTGAAGCGGCCGCCAGCGGTCTTCCCGCCCCGCGCGACGACGAGCCGGCCGGCCTGCGTCAGGAGATCCTCGACGAGCTGGCCGACCATCTCGAGTGCGCCCTCAAGCGCGAGCTGACCAAGAACATCACACCCGAAGAAGCCGTCGAAAACGTCAAACGCCGCTTCGGCAACCCGCGCGACCTGGCTCGCCGCCTATGGCTCGACGCCATGAAGGACAGCATCATGTCAAAACGCTTGACGCTCGCCGCAATGGGACTGATGACGGTGATGTGCCTGCTTTTGGGGTGGATCGCTTGGACTTCCCAGCGCGCCAGTCAGGAGGCGGCGGAGTCGATTCGCAAGACGAACGCTGAGCTTGTCGAAAAACTGTCGGCCCTGCTGGCCGCCAGGCCCGCGCCCGCCGCTGGGGGACCCGAGCGGGCACAAGTTCACTTTCATCTCGTCCACGATGACGCCAAGAGCTCACCGGCGCAAGGGATCGAGGCGACGTTCTTTCTCAACGGGGCCGGCTCGAACCTGGCCGCTCTCAAGCGCACGTCCGACGAAAACGGCAACCTCGATTTTGGAATGCTCCCTGCGGGGTCTTATCTGCTCAAATTGACCACGCCTTGGCAGGAGAGCACGCTCATTCCTTTGCAAGTGTCGCCTGCTTTTCCGATTACCTCTCCCATCGTTTGTCCTGCCCAGGACTGGCCGCCCGTCGACGTCGAGTTCGAGTTCACGGGATTGCCGCCGCTCAAGAATAGCGACTCGCTGATCGTCTGCAGGATTGGCTCCATGCCGACCCGCAAGATCGGAGACGACGGGTGGAGTCACCCCAATCCGTCCGGGGGACCCGAGGAGGAATTCGACGTTGTCCTCGATTCCGCCGGACGGATCATCGACTTCGGAACGGCAGCGGCAACCGACCCGC
The DNA here is from genome assembly GCA_035623955.1 of Planctomycetaceae bacterium. Classification (GTDB taxonomy): domain Bacteria; phylum Planctomycetota; class Planctomycetia; order Planctomycetales; family Planctomycetaceae; genus DASPSM01. The sequence continues at coordinate 6,313 of DASPSM010000695.1, read as the reverse complement.
GGGGAGGAGGCACGGTCAAGACCAGGTTCTGGCTGCGGCGAGGCAGCGGAGCCGACGGCCCTTGGTTCCAGACGCTTGTTCCCAGCAAGCGGCTTGATTGGCTTTTCCAACGGCACAAGTTGGATGGGCCGCCTCACAATGAGAACGTTCCGCAGCTCAACTTCCGCGCTCGAAACTACGATCTGAAATGGGTGATGGTTCTCTTAGCACCTGACCTGCGACGATTGGCAGGCGAGTCCAATCGGGACGCGGTTCCGAAGACGCTCCTCACCTGGGTGCCGGGCGAAACGCCGTTCGTCCTCGGCGTGAATCTCAGCGGGGACTTTTACACGGCTCCGCTACGACCGATTCCAGGCCGGAAAAACGTCTGGAACATCAAGATCTCCTCGGATTCTGCCGGAGAGATCTCGCGAATGCTCCTCTCGTCGGCAAGCCGAGTTCCCCCGCCGGCAAACGACGCGGTGGCGACCAGCGAGGCAGCGGCGGGAGCGGCATTGCTCAAAACGCTCGAGGCCGAGGCCCTCCAAGATCGCACACCCGACGGGTTCAGTGGCCTCAAGCTCACGTCGATTGAGGGCGCTCGACTCACCCAGGCCGGTCTAAAGAAGGACGATGTCGTGATCGGCGTCGAAGGGTGGAACGTCAACAACAACCGCGAGCTTGGATTCGCCTGTCGACACCCCATTAATGCGCCGGACATCGGGGCTGAAACGGCTGCCGTTCCTGCAGAGCTGTTGATCCTCGTATGGCAGCGCGGGAAGATTCTGCTCTACTCGGTCCCGACCTCGAAGGCGCCGACCGAGGAGCCCGCGAAACCGAGCAAGGCCTCGGCGCCCGCGAAGGCGTCTGCGGAGAGTGTCGACCCACAGAGCCGTTTCCACAGCCATCGCCGTGTGGTCCAGCCCGGTCAACTCGACTCAATCGAAATTGACAGCCCGCCCCCGCAAAGCCGACAATGACGCGCGTCAAAAAGGGTTTCACCCGGCGCGGCGAGCGGATCGATGTGGAACGTTTTGGGAGGTCGAGCCCAGCTTTGCGACGGGCTGACGCGGCGCGAAGTGCTGCGGATCGGCGGGCTGGGTGCGTTTGGCCTGTCGCTCTCCCACTTGCTGCGAAGCGGACAGGCGGCCGCCGCTCCAAGTAACCAGGTGATCCGGCCCGCGAACCAGCCGCGCGCGAAGAGCTGCATCGTCCTCTTCCTGCTGGGCGGACCGCCGCAGCATTCGATGTGGGACCCCAAGCCGGAAGCTCCCCTCGAGGTTCGGGGCGAATTCGGCCCGATCACCAGCACCGTCCCTGGCCTGCATTTCAGCGAGCTTTTGCCCCTCACAGCGCAGCAGGCGCATCACATTTGTCTCTTGCGTGCCATGTCGAGCGGCGACAACGCCCACTCGTCCAGCGGCTACTACATGCTGACCGGGCGGCCGCACACGCCCACCAATTTCGAGAATGCCAACCCCGGCCCGCCGAACGATTTCCCGAGCCTGGGGGCGATCGTGCGGGCGATGAATCCCGGCCACGGGGCGGTGCCTGCCGCGATCACCCTGCCGCACCACATCTTCAACACCAACGGCAGCGTCTGGCCGGGGCAGGACGCCGGCTTCTTGGGCCGTGCCACCGATCCCTGGCTGGTCAACTGCGTCCCGAACGCGGAACCGTTTCGCGTCGAGGGGCTGAGCCTGCCGAGTGAGATCCCCGCCCTGCGATTGTCTCGCCGCGAGTCGTTGCTGGCGCAATTCGATCGGCAGCGCGCCGCTCTGCTGCGGTCGGACCTGCTCGACGCATTCAACGCCGACACGCGGCAGGCTTTCGATCTGTTGTCATCGGGTCGATCCGCGAAGGCGTTTCGGCTCGACGACGAACCGCCGAAAATTCGCGACCGTTATGGCCGATCTCCCTTCGGGCAGAGCGTGCTCTTGTCGCGGCGGCTGATCGAAGCGGGCGTCAAGCTGGTGCAGGTCAACTGGTATCGCGCGGCCGACGAGCCGGCGCTCAATCCCTGTTGGGACAGCCACACGGACGAGGCCAAGCGGCTGAGAACGGCCTTGGCGCCTCCCACGGATCAAGCCTACTCGGCCCTGCTCGAGGATCTGTCGCAGCGCGGCCTGCTCGACGAAACGCTCGTGGTCTGCATGGCCGAGTTTGGCCGCAGCCCGCGGATCAACCCGGCGGCCGGCCGGGATCACTGGGGATCGGTCTATTCGATCGCTCTTGCGGGGGCCGGTGTCCGCGGCGGGCAAGCCTACGGGGCTTCCGACGCGATCGGCGGTCAGCCGCGCGAAGGCTGCGTCCGTCCCCAGGAATTGACCGCGACAGTCTTCGAATGCCTCGGTTACCGCCCCGAAACGCTGATCCACGATTCGCTGGGTCGACCGCTGCCGATCAGCACCGGCGAACCGATCGCGGCAATCCTCTGAATGAGTCCAAGGTCCAAAGTCCAAGGTCCAAAGTCAGAAAAAGAGTGGGGATGATCCGGCGTCTTTCGGCTTTGCGACTTGGGACTTTGGACTTTGGACCTTGGACTCTTCTGGCGATTCTGATCGCGCTCTCGGCCCCGGTGTCGGCCGGCGAAGTCTCACTCAACGGTCACGTCTTCACCCTTCCCGACGGTTTTGAGATCGAGCAGATCGCCGGCCCGCCGCTGGTTAATCGGCCGATCACCGGTGCGTTCGACGAACAGGGACGGCTCTACGTCTCCGATTCGTCCGGCTCGAACGATCCGGTACGGAAACAGCTCGCCGAGCGCCCGCATCGGATTCTGCGGCTCGAGGACACTGACGGCGACGGGCGGTTCGATCGCCACACCGTCTTTGCCGACAAGATGATGTTCCCCGAGGGGACGATGTGGCTGGATGGCTCGCTTTGTGTTTCCGCCCCGCCCACGATTTGGAAGCTGACCGACACCAACGGCGACGGCGTCGCCGATCGTCGGGAAGAATGGCTCACGCGCACGCTCACCGGCTGCGCGAACGACCTGCATGGCCCGTACGCCGGCCCCGATGGGTGGATCTATTGGTGCAAGGGGGCGTTTGCCCGACAGAGCTATCAACTTCCCGGACACAAGCCGGTCTCATCGCGGGCCGCTCACATCTTTCGCGCGCGACGCGACGGCTCTGGGCTCGAGCCGGTGATGACAGGCGGCATGGATAACCCGGTCGACGTCGTCTTCACGCCGGGGGGCGAGCGGATCTTTACGACGACGTTCCTCGTCCATCCGTCCGAGGGGCAACGCGACGGCTTGATCCACGCGATCTACGGCGGCGTTTATGGCAAAGAGCACGACGTGATCAACGGGCACCCGCGCACCGGCGACTTGATGCCGCCGCTCGTGCACCTGGGGCCGGCGGCGCCGTGCGGCCTCGTCCGCTACGAATCGACGGCCTTTGGTCCCGAGTATCGCGACAATCTTTTCGCCTGCTGCTTCAACATGCGGAAGATCACACGGCACGTGCTGACGCCGGAAGGGGCGACCTTCAGGGCGGCGACGAGCGACTTCCTCGTCTCGAACAATCTCGATTTTCACCCCACCGACATTCTGGAGGACGCCGACGGCAGCCTGATCGTGATCGACACGGGAGGCTGGTACAAACTCTGCTGCCCGACCTCGCAACTCTGGAAGCCGGACATCCTCGGGGCGATCTACCGCATCCGCCGCAAAGGCGCGCCCAAGATCGACGATCCGCGCGGCATGAAGCTCGCTTGGAAGGCCACCTCGCTCGAGATGATGGCCAAGCGACTGGGTGAACAGAAGCCCGCGTTCGACTGGGACGCTGCTCTAGTGAAAGTGCTCGCTGATCGTCTGGGAGACTCACGGCCCGCTGTCCGCCATCGCGCAATCGAAGAATTGGGCAAGCTCGGCGCGCCCGCGGTCGCGATTCTGAAGTCGCGCCCAGACGCATCTGCCGAAGCCCGGCGCAACGCTCTCTGGGCGCTCGTGCGGATCGACGGGCCCGAGGCGCGTGCCGCAATCCGCGCGGGACTCTCGGATTGGGATGAGAGCGTGCGACAGGTGGCTACGCATTGCGTCAGTCTTCGCCGGGACCGCGAAGCTGTGCCGCAGCTTCTCGAATTGTTGAAAACGGGGACCGCTCAAAACCAGCGCGTTGCAGCCGAGGCGCTGGGGCGGCTGGGGGACAAGTCGGCGGTTGCCGCGCTCTTGGAGGCGATTCGGATACGGTGGCCTGACGGGACCACCGGTTGGCGACCGGACGCGCTGGAGGATCGCGTTCTCGAACATTCGTTCATATACGCCCTAATCGAGATCGATGACCCAGCCGCCACTCGACGCGGTTTATCAAGCTCTGAGAGGTCGACGCTTCGCGCCGCGCTCATCGCGCTCGATCAGATGCCAGGCGGCGGATTGGACCCGAAAACGGTCGCCAAAATGTTGTCGTCCCCCAATTCGGACCAGAGCATGACCGCGTCCTGGATCATCAGCAGGCATCGCGATTGGGGCGATGCTCTCGCGGGCGCACTTCGCGAACGTCTCTATGCCGCGGCTGCACGTGAGTCTGAGCGGTCAGAACTCGGGAATCATCTGGCGCGATTTGCGTCCAGTTCCAACGTGCAGCTTTTGCTCGCCACAGCCGTGCGAGACCCCAAGCTGTCGCCTTCAGCCCAGCGCCTCGTGCTCGACGCGATGCGATCGTCGGGGCTCAAACAACTGCCGGACAACTGGATTGACGTCCTATTGCCGCTCCTTAAGGGCGCGGATTTCTCACTCATCGACAAAGTGGTGGCCGTCTTCCGCGCGATTCCGGGCGGCAAAGAACGCTCGACACAAGTCGAACGAGCGATGATCGACCTGGCGACGCTTCCGAATTGTCCGAGCTCAATTCGACTCGAGGCGCTGGCCGCCGTCCCGGGAGGGCTGCCTCAGGTTGATTCGCAGACGTTTACGTTCCTCGTGGGGAATTTGAACACGGACCTTCCTGTGACGACGCGCGCATCCGCGGCTGGCGTGTTATCGACGGCGCGGCTTAGCTCCTCACAGCTCGCTGAGTTGACCGAGTCATTCAAATCGGTCGGCCCGCTCGAGATCGATCGCTTGCTCGCGGCGTACGAAAACTGCGCCGACGAAGCGATCGGGCTGAAGCTGATTGCGGCCCTCAAGTCATCGCCCAGCTTGAGTGCGCTGCGGGTCGATTCTGTCGAGCGTCGAATCAGGAAACAGCCGGCCTCGGTCCACGCGCAGGCCGAACGGCTCTACCGGTTGATCAACGTGGACATCGAGAAACAGCGGCAGCGGATCACGGATTTGCTGCCCTTGGTTCATAAGGGGGACGTGCGACGGGGCCAGCGCGTGTTCGCCGAGGCCAAGGTCGCCTGCGTCTCGTGTCACCAGTTCGGATACAAGGGAGGGCACATTGGGCCCGACCTCACGAACATCGGTCGCATTCGGGCCGAGCGAGATTTGCTCGAAGCGATTTTGTTTCCCAGCGCCAGCTTTGTCCGCAGCTTCGAGCCGACGCAGGTCGTGACCAAAGCCGGCAAGGCCTATAACGGTCTGGTCAAATCGGAGACGTCCGACGAAGTCGTCCTCGTGACGAGCGCGACCGAGACCGTTCGCGTGCCGCGCGACCAGATCGAAGAGATGCGGCCCGGCACGGTTTCGATCATGCCGGCCGGCCTGGATAAGCAGCTCACGCCTCAGGATTTGGCCGACCTGGTCGCCTTCCTGTCCCACGCGAAATGAGCCCGGCGTGAATCACGCACGCTTTTTGGCTTTGGCCTTCGCATTCGCGATTGTCTTTCAGGCTGGACGGCACGCGCTTTTCGCGGACGAGCCGCAGCAGCCAGCGCAGGTCACGTCCGACGCCGAATGGAACGCCGTCTTTGACCGCACCGACGGTTGGACCGGCGCCGATGCCGCCGGCTCCGTCGATCTGAGCGACGGACGAACCCTGTGGTTGTTTGCCGACACCTGGATCTCGAAAATCCAAAACGGCAAGCGGCTGCCCGGGGCCTGGATGGTCAATAACTCGATCGCGGTGCATCCCACCAACCCGAATGCGCCCTGGCGTCCCCCCGACCCGCGAAGCGTCGAGTTTTTCTGGGGGCCGCCCAAAAAAGACGGGCATCCAACCGCGTGGCTCGTTCCCCCAAGTCCCCCCGGCGAGGCAAAGGACCCGCAGTATCGCGATTGGTTCTGGGCGACCGGCGGTGGCATCGTTATTCCACGCGAAAACGGTCAAGGCCGACGGCTGATCGTGTTCTTCTTCCGCACGCGCCGCGATCCGCACGGTAAGGGCGTTTGGAGCTTTGCCACGGTTGGGACGAGCCTGGCGGTCATCGACAACCTCAGCGACCCGCC
>DASPSM010000691.1:0-4176 GCA_035623955.1 Planctomycetaceae bacterium | reverse complement strand
CTTGGGGACCTGGCTGTTGTCGAAGCGTTTGACGAGTTTGCCGGCCTGGTCATACACGAAGACAGCCGGCGGACCGCCCAGATGGATTTTGTTGTAAAAGTCCTCGCTTGGGACGCTCGAGATCACGTTGAGCAGCCCCGTGGCCTTTTGCTTCGTAAGGAAGTCGAGCACAGTCCTGCGGAACGATTCGGGAGGCTCGTTGACGGCTCCTGCGTAATCGGTGTCGAACGAGATGCAGCGAATCTTGTCGGCGAATCGTTTCTGCAGCACAACGAGATTTGGGAACTCGCGGACGCAGGGATCGCAATAGGTCGACCAGACGTCGAGCACCACGACCTTCCCACGGAACGCTTCCCGCCGCTTTTGCGTCTGGTCCCAGCTCAGGATTTCGACCGTGGGTGATTCCGACGAGGTTGCAGGCTGCGATTGAGCGGCAGGAGAACCAGCGGGCGGCGGCGGATGCGCGCAGCCGGCGGCTAACACGCCTATCGCGATCGCACGGGCAAAAAACGCTGGGGGACGCACGGGAACGCCGGCTCAGTTCGCCATCGCCATGCGTTCTTCTTTTTCCGCACGGCGGCGGGCGACGATGTCGTCCTGCAAGCTATTGGGAACTTGCTTGTAGCGGGAGAACTCCATGCTGAAGGAGCCTTTGCCCTGTGTCATCGAGCGCAGCTCGTTGGCGTAGTCGAACATCGTGGCCAGCGGCACTTCCGCCAGGATCACGCTGACGGCGTTGCGGACTTCGGTCTGCGTGATGATGCCGCGCTTGCTCGAAATGTGGCCGGTGACTGGTCCCTGGAATTCCTCGGGGGTCTCGACCTCGAGCTTCATGATCGGCTCCTGCAGAGCGAGCTTGGCCTTCTTGAGGGTGTCGCGCATGCAGTTGAAGCCGCAGATGTTGAACGCCATTTCGGACGAGTCGACTTCGTGATAGCTGCCGTCCTGCAGGATCGCTCGCACGCCGACGACGGGGCACTCGCACAGTGGCCCTTTTTCGAGGGCCCGCTTGAACCCTTCGTCGACGGGTTTGATGTATTCCTTCGGAATGCGGCCCTGCGTGACTTCGTTGACGAATTCGTATGGTTCCGTCGCATCCTCGGGGAGCGGCTCGACGCGCCCGACGATGTGCGCGTACTGTCCCGAGCCGCCGGTTTGCTTCTTGTGCTTGAAGTTGAACTCGGTGACTTTGGTGGGGCACTCGCGATAGGCGACCTTGGGCTCGCCGATCAGCGTCTCGCACTTGTATTCGCGGCGGATGCGCTCCACGTAAACTTCCAGATGCAGCTGACCCATGCCGGCAATCAGGGTCTGGCCCGATTCCTGGTCGGTCATGACGCGGAAGGTGGGATCCTCGCGGCGGAAGCGTTCGAGGGCCTTGGACAGGCGATCGGCCCCGTCGCGCTTCAGCGGCTCGATCGACAGGCGGATGACGGGCTCGGGAACGTAGATGCTCTCGAGGGCCACGTCGATGCCCGGACCGCAGAACGTGTCGCCCGACGCGCAGTCGACGCCCACGACGGCGATGATGTCTCCCGCCTCGGCCACGTCGACGTCTTCGCGCTGGTCGGCGTGCATGCGGACCAGCCGCCCGAACCGCATTTTCTTGCCGGTCCGCTGGTTCGTGTAGCTTTCGCCTTTTTCAATCTTGCCCTGATAGACGCGGAAATAGGTGAGCTGGCCGAACGTCTCGACCACGGTCTTGAATGCCATCGCGACGAGCGGATCATCGGGTGAGCTGGTGAGCTGCTTCTTCGCGGCCTTGGCGCCATGCGCCGTTGACGGAGCCGCTTCACCGGGCTCGGGCTTGACCGACAGGTCGATCGCTTCGATCTTGCGGTCAAGCGGACTCGGCAAGTAGGCGAGGATCGCGTCCAACAGCTCTTGCACGCCCTTGTTGCGGAAGGCCGTGCCCATCAACACAGGAGTCAACTCTTGTGAGAGCGTGGCTTCGCGGATGATGGGGATGATTTCTTCCTTGGTCACGGGCCGCTCTTCCAAGAGCGCCACCATCAAGTCGTCGCTATAGAGCGAGAGCGTCTCCAGCATGTGCATGCGGGCCTTGGCGGCCTCTTCGGCATGTTGCGCCGGGATCGCCTCGCGACGGACATCCTCGCCTTGTTCGCCGTCAAAATAGACGGCCTGCATCTCGATCAGGTCGATGACGCCGGCGAACTCGGCGCTGCGGCCCATCGGAATCTGGAGGGCCAGCGGCGTGACGCCGAGCTTCTGCTGAATCTGCTGAATGACCGATTCGGGGTTGGCGCCGATGCGGTCCATCTTGTTAATGAAGGCGATCCGCGGGACGCCGTAACGCTTCATTTGTCGGTCGACGGTGAGCGACTGGCTCTGCACGCCGCCGACGGCGCAGAGCACCAGCACGGCTCCGTCGAGCACGCGGAGGCTGCGCTCGACCTCAACCGTGAAATCGACGTGGCCGGGCGTGTCGATGACGTTGATCGAATAATCATCCCATTCGACCTGGGTCGAGGCGGAGGTGATGGTGATGCCCCGCTCGCGCTCGAGATCCATGTAGTCCATGGTCGCGCCGCCGTCGCCTCCCTTGACCTCCTGCATCCGGTGGATCCGGCCGCAGTAGTAGAGGATCCGCTCCGTGAGGGTGGTCTTCCCCGAGTCGATGTGGGCGGAGATTCCGATGTTGCGATGGCGTTCTAGGCTTTTCATGGAAGACAACTTACGTCAAGGAAACATCCCGACCTGGCAGCATTTCGGCAGCCACCGATGGCTGCGGCATCTGCCCGGAACTCACGAACAGGAGGGCCCCGATTGCAAAATCGAGTCACGGCCGGACCGCAACACGCCTTGAAACGGCCGCGGCGGCGACTCGGTCGCTAAGCCACGCAGGCGAGTTGACCACGCCGCAACTTTCGCCACAAGACGAACGGGCGAACAGTCCTGACGGGTCAGGGTGAACGTAACATCGTATCCGCTGGGGTGATCCGCGGGAAGGGGAATTAGCCCAAACCGCCGGCTGCCGCCGCTGAATTCATAGGTTTTTTATGGTTTGTTCGCAACTTAGCGCCAGCGGCTTAGACAACTCCGCCTCGGCTCAAATCCGCTCCGTCTCTGAGCCGGCGCTCAATTGGCTGCGCGGCCGCAAAGCGCGGTTCGGGTATGGGAAGCGACATTGATGCAATTCGAGTTGCGATATACAGTTCCCGCCCATCACTCGCCGCAGAGCCCGAATTTGAACTCCTTTGGCCACTGGACACGCCCTTGCCGACTGATTTCGGCGATCGGTGGACTCGGCTTGCCGCAGCAGCGCTCTTAGCTGTCGGCATCGCTCTCGGTGCGGCGGGATGCCTCGGACTCGACGTTGGCGGCACCTTCCGCTGGCCCAACGCGAAGACCGATCAGCCCGTCCCGGCCCGCATGGCGGTCGTTTGGAGAAACGATATCCAGAAGAAGAACGGCAAGAATTTGCTGCGCGGTTTCGAGGGGAAAGTGCAGTTCTTCGCCGCCGATCCGCCGAAACCGGCTGACAAAGACAAAAAAGACAAAGACGGCTGGAAGAAACCCGACATCCCTCCGAAAGGCATCCCGGCCGACGGCACCGTCACGGTTTACGCGTTCGAGGAAACGCCCGACGGAAAAGAAGGGGCGGGGCCGTCCAAGAAATATGTTTTCCCGCCGAAGGAACTCAGAAGGGTACATCGCGAGGGGCCGCAGGGGCACGAATACAACCTCTGGTTGGCTTGGGACAAGGTGGGGGGCGTGCAAAAGCACATCCGCCTGCTGGTGCGGTTCGATCCAACGGGCGGCGGCCAACCCGTGATGTCGGACAATTCGCGCGAAGTGCTGCCCGGTTTGACAGTCCAATACGCCGCGGGGCAGTCGCCGGAGATGCGGAGAGCGCCGGCGAGTTCGGCCGGTCATCCGGTTTCACAGGCTGACTTCGGGGCCGACGCCGATGCGAATCGCGATCCAAAGTCAGCCGACGCGTCGAATGCCAACCAGTTGGACGCGACGCGATAAGACCGGCCGGCGCCGGCCCTCGTTTCTCGTTCATTCGCTCTTTGCGGGCGGCTTAGGCGCCGATCTCCAGCGCGGCGGCGACACAATCAGCGTCAACACGACCAGCGCGCCGAACGCCGTGTAGCAGGCCGTGAATATCCAAGGGTCGGCCCGGTAAAACAGGACGTGGTGCACGCAGCG